>JAUSJX010000021.1 GCA_030647435.1 Candidatus Rokuibacteriota bacterium | reverse complement strand
CGCGTCGTAGGAGCCCATCATCGGCCCCACCTGCCGGAAGGTCGCCTGATCGCTCGCCACCGTCAGGTCGCACATGTTGGCGAGCACGTTGCCGCCGCCGACGGCGAAGCCGTTGACCATGGCGATGACCGGCACGGGCATGAGGTCGATGAGACCGTAGAGATCCACGACGGGCGGCGTGTTGTGGTAGTGGAGCTGGCCGTCGTTGGGCTCGTGCTCGCCGCCGAGACAGAAGAAGCGGTCGCCCGCGCCGGTCAGCACGACCACGCGCACGCCCGCGTCGTTGCGCGCCTCGTTGAGCGCGGCGATCAGCTCGAGCACGGTCTGGCGCCGGAAGGTGTTGCCCTTGTCCGGGCGGTTGATGGTCAGCCACGCGATCTGGTTCTTGACCTCGTACAGGACGTCGGCATAGGACATGGTCTGGCCTCCGTGATACGGGTTAGGTCAGCGTGATGCGGAAGAGCTTGGCGGCGTTGGCCGTGAGCGCGTCGCAGAGCGCTCCGGCGTCGGCGCTGCGGAGCTCCGCGATGAGCGCGGCCGTCAGCGCGACGAAGGCGGGCTCGTTGCGCTTCCCGCGGTGCGGCGTGGGCGGCAGGTACGGGCAGTCGGTCTCGACGACCAGGCGGTCCTCGGGGACGAACCGGGCGACGTCGGGAAGCGCGCGGGCGTTCTTGTAGGTCACGGGCCCCGCCAGCGAGATGTAGAGCCCCAGGTCGAGACAGCGCCGCGCGATTTCCACGTCCCCCGAGAAGCAGTGCATGACGCCGCCCTGCTCTCCCGCCCGCTCCTCGGCGAGGATCGCGAGCGTCTCGGCGTGCGCGTCGCGGCAATGGATGACCAGCGGCTTCCGCGCGCGGCGGGCGATGTCGATCTGGCGGCGGAAGACCTGCCGCTGGACGTCGGGCGGTGAGAGGTTGCGGAAGAAGTCGAGGCCCATCTCGCCGAAGCCGACGACCTTGGCCTCCGAACGGGCGAGCCGCTCCATCTCCTCGAAATCGGCCTCCGTCGCTTCGGCGGCGTCGTGAGGATGGATCCCGACCGTCGCCCACACGTCGGGCAGCCGCTTCGCGAGCTCTACCGTGGCGCGGTTGGTGTCCCGATCCGTCCCGATCGTCACCATGCCGCGCACGCCCGCCGCGCGCGCGCGCTCGAGGACGGTGTCGAGATCCTCCGCGTAGTCGGGGAAGTGCAGGTGCGCGTGGGTGTCGAAGAGCCGCATCAGGGCCCTAATGATATCTCAGGGCGTGACGGTGAAGCGCAGCCGTCCGATCAGCTGGCCCGAAGCCGTCACCACGTCCACGCGGTAGCGCCCCTCGTAGGGCGGCTTGAGATCGGTCTTCCGCGAGTAGGTCCTGAAGCCCTCCTTGCGCCCGCCGCGCAGCGGCGAGAGCGGCACACGCCCGATGAGCTGCCCGTCCTTCCACCAGACATGCTCGATGGGCTGCCGCAGTCCGGCCGGCGCGTACACGGCGGTGTAGGCCGCGACGCCTCCCCAGCCGGCGACGGTCGACGCCGGGATCGGGCTGTCCACCGGCTCGACAGGCTCGAGCAGGGTGACGCTGCGCGCGGCTGTCGCCATCGCGACGAAGAGCGGCGCCGGCGGCACGGCCGCGCGCCCAACCCAGACAGCCGCCATGGCCACCACGGCGAGCACGGTCGAGCGCGCGTACGCCTGCCGCCACGTCAGCGCCCCCCGCTCGCGAAACACCGGCATCATCGCCACCGCCGTCAGCGCCGCCGCACCCTCGACGGCCAGGATGGGCCGGATGCCGAGCAAGGGCAGCGCCACGTTGAGCGCGGCGAAGATGGAGAAGGCCAGCAGCGCCTGGTTGAGCCACCGGCGAGGGTGGACGACGACCGCGTACCAGGGATCAACCGCTGTCACGAGGGCCCCCGCCACGACGCCGGCGAGAAACAGCGCGTTCAGCGAGTCGAGCGTCGCGCTCGCGTAGTAGGCGGGGAGCACGAAGAGCAGGAGCCCGTGGTAGAGGGACTGAATGGCGTAGTCCGCGGCGCTGAGGATGCGACGCCGGCCGCGGCGCTCGAGCGGCTGGCGAAGCTCGGTGACCGCGGCCACGAGCAGGACGAGCAGGAGGAGGTAGCCGACGATCCACCCCACGTGAGGCAGCCCGCGCTTAAAGACGAAGAGCGTCGCAAATCCCAGGCCGAGCGAGAAGACGGAGATTCCCCAGCGCTTGAGCCAGTCGAGCCGCGTCCGCAGCGCGGCCGGCGCGTCAGTCGGCGGGAGCGTTGGGGATTGCGGTCGCGGCGGCATGCCTGGCTTCGCGGTAGAAGAGGAAGAGCGCGATGGTGAACACGGTCTGCGTCACCGCGATCACGCAGTCGACCAGCACCTGGACGACGAAGTGGTCGGCCGCGCCCGCCAGCGCCGAGAGCGTCATCGCGACGGAGAAGACGGCCACGAAGAGGAAGCCGCCCGTCCAGAAGATGGCAAGGCGGCGGCCGACGGTGAGCGCGTTGCTGGCGCGGAGCGCGGCGCCGAGCGGCGCTCCATCGAGGACCACGAGCGCGTCCACGAACGAGAGCCGGACCAGGGCGAGCACGCCGGGCACGACGAGCGCGATCAGCCCTGCCAGGATGACCGCGCTCGCGACGAGCCGGGCGATGAAGAGCCGCGGCCAGCTGGCGAAGCCGTGCCGCATGGCCTGGACATAGCTGGCGGGCTCGCCGCGCGTGATGCGCGCCAATGCACTCAGCGTGGCAGCCACCACCAGCGGGCCGAAGACGCCTTCCACCATCAGGCCGACCCGGAAGCCCCGCGCGCCGGCATCGGCCACGCCCTTCGAGGTCGCGAAGAAATCGATGTAGTTGATGACCAGGTGGCCCGGCAGCCACACGGTCAGCGCGATGAGCGTGAACAGGTCGAAGTGCCGGGCGAGGAGCCGGAACGTCTCCTTGATGATATCCCGGCGCACTACTTGACCTTGGAGCCCGGGGGCACGTCCTTGTCGAGCGTGAGAAGCGACACGGTGCCCTCGTGCGAGGCGGCCAGCACCATGCCGTTGGACTCGACGCCCATGAGCGTGGCGGGCTGGAGATTGGCGACGATGACGACCTTGCGGCCGACGAGCGGCTCGGGCTCGTACTGCTCCGCGATGCCGGCCACGACGGTGCGCGTTTCCTCGCCGACCTTGACCGTGAGCTTGAGGAGCTTTTTCGACTTCGGCACGCGCTCGGCGGCAAGCACCTCCGCCACGCGGAGCTCGACCTTCATGAAGTCGTCGATGGGGATCTTGACGGGGCCTACCGAGGCGGCCGCCGCCGCCGATTTGGCTTCTTTGCTCACCTTGGCCTCGATTCTCGGGAAGAGGGCAGCCATCTTCTGGACGGCTGGTACGCTCGTGAGCCGCCCCACGACGGCATCCTCGAGCCTCGGCGGCTTCGTGTAGCCGAGCGCGCCGCGTATCTTGGCCGCCGCGTCAGGCACGAACGGATCGAGGATGATGCCGAGAAACTGAAGCGCGTCGGCCAACGTGCAGAGAACCCTCTCGAGTCTCGGCCGCTTCGCGGGGTCCTTGGCGAGCTCCCAGGGCGCGGCCGTATCCACGTAGCGGTTGAGAGCGCCGATGAACTCCCAGATCCCGCCGAGCGCCTTCTGGAACGCAAAATCCGACATCTCGCGGTCGACGACGCTCCGGGCCTGGGCCGCGAGCACATGGATCTGCTGGTCCTCGGGAGTCGGCTGCCCGCCGGCCTCCGTGATGGCCCCGAACCTCGACAACAGAGTCGTGGCGCGGCTTGCCAGGTTGCCGAAGTCGTTGGCGAGGTCGGCGTTGAGACGGCCGACCAGCGCCTCCTCGCTGAAGGAGGCGTCGAGCCCGAAGTTCATCTCGCGCAGGAGGAAGTAGCGGAAGGCGTCGTGGCCGTACTTGTCAGTGAGCTGGAAGGCCTCGACGACGTTACCGACGGACTTCGACATCTTCCCGCCACCGACAGACCAATAGCCGTGGACATGGAGCCGTTTGAAAAGAGGTATTTTAGCGGCCCATAGCATGGCTGGCCAGTAGACACCGTGAGGCTTGAGGATGTCCTTGCCGATCAAGTGCTCTGCGTGCCCGTCCTCCCAAAATTTTCTGTACAGCTTGCCGTCTGGGTAGCCCAACGCCGACACATAGTTGATCAGCGCGTCGAACCAGACGTAGGTCACGTACTGGTCGTCGAAAGGCAACGGAATACCCCACTTAAGCCGTGTCTTGGGTCGGCTGATCGAAAGATCCTGAAGCGGCTCGCGTAGGAAACCCAGCACTTCGTTGCGATAGCGCTCCGGCTGAATGAAGTCTGGGTTCTCTTCGAGATGCTTGATCAACTGGGCTTGGTACTTCGACATCTTGAAGAAGTAGTTCTTCTCTTTGATGAAGTCGAGCGGAGTCTGGTGATCCGGACACTTGCCCTCGACGATCTCTTTCTCAGTGTAGAACCGTTCGCAGCCATAACAGTACCAGCCACCGTACTCACCAAAGTAGATCTCGCCCGCGTCGTGGAGCTTCTGCAGGATCTGCTGGACGACCTTTTGGTGGCGCTGTTCCGTGGTACGAATGAAGTCGTCATATTTGATGCCAAGGCGATCCCAAGTCTCGCGGAACGCCGATGAGATCTGATCAGTAAAGACTGCCGGCGTCACACCGGCTGAATCAGACGCCCGAACAATCTTGTCTCCATGCTCGTCCGTGCCGGTTAGAAGGTACACATCTTCGCCCCGCAGACGCCGGTAGCGGCACATCGCGTCGGCCATGATGGTCGTGCACGCGTGCCCGAGGTGCGGGCGCGCGTTGACGTAGTAGATCGGCGTGGTCAGGTAGAAGGTGCGGTCGGCCATCGAGCCCTTACTTCGCGATCCAGGCGTTCCAGAAGTACAGATACGGGCCCGGCTTGAAGCCGCGCACTTCCTTGCGCGTCACCCAGAGGTCGAAGTAGTCGCCGAACTTGATGCGCCCGACGTCCTCGTAGAACAGCGCCTGGACCTTCTCGATTATCGCGCGGCGCTTCTTGGGGTCGGTCTCCCGCGCCATCTCGGCGAGGAGCTTGTCCTTCTCCTCGAGGCACCACGAGCCCGGCCAGTTGCACTGGACGGCGGTCGCGATGGCCGGGTCGGGGTTGAGCGTGAACCCCGTGGAGAAGATGTCGAAGAGCTCGGGCTTGCCGCGCCGCTGGACCAGCGTCGCCCAGTCGAGGACCTGGAGGTCCACCTTGAAGCCCGCGTCCTCCATCTGCTGCGAGGCCATGAGCGCCGTGTTGTACATCCACTCGTATTCCTTCGTCGTGATCCAGCGAACCGGCTGGCCGGCGTAGCCGGCTTCCTTCAGGAGCTGGCGCGCCTTGGCCTTGTTCCTCTGGTTGTAGCCCGTCGTCCCCGACTGCGAGTGGAACAGCCCCTGCTCGGGGTAGAAGAGCGCGCCGTCGAGCCGGTAGAAGGCCTTGTTGCCGATGCCGGCCGACATGATCGGCTCCATGTCGAGCACGGCCTGGAAGGCCTGCCGCACCTTGCGGTTGGCCATCACGCCTTCCTTGTGGTTCGGCACGGCGGTGATCCAGCCGTAGGGCTTGACGATCTGCGCCTCGAGGACCGGCTGGCCCTTGACGCGGTCGACCTGGTCCTGCCGGATGCTCTGCGCGAAGTTGTACTCGCCGGTCTCCGCGCCGGCCAGCCGCACGGAGGCCTCCGGGACGGGTATGAAGTAGATCTCGTCGATGTACGCCGTGCGCTTCCCGCCGTAGCCGTTGGGCGGCTCGGAGCGGGCCGAGTACTCCTTGAAGCGCGCCAGCCGGACGTGCCGGTCGGGCTTGTGCTCGACGAAGCGGTAGGGGCCCGTGCCGATGTACTCCTTGACCTGGCCGTCGCCGGCGGTGGCGAGGATGTCCTTGGGGTAGATCGCCGCGCCGTTGTTGGGCGAGCCCAGCGCGAAGAGGAGCGAGCCCGAGGGCTCCTTCAGGTAGATCACGACCGTATACGGATCCTTGGCCTCGATGGCCTCGACGTTCTTCCAGATCGCCTTGCCCGGCGTGGCGAGCTTGCCCCAGTGGTGGAGCGACGACACCACGTCGGCCGAGGTCATCTCCTTGCCGTTGTGGAAGCGCACGCCCTTGCGGAGCGCGATGGTGTAGCGACGCCCGTTATCCCCGACCACGTGCCCCTCGGCCAGCATCGGGATCGGGCTCATATTCTTGTCGTACGTGTAGAGCGTCTCGTACATGTGCCACGTGATCTGCTGGGTGATGACGGCGGTCGTCGCGTGCAGGTCGAGCGTCGGCGCCTCGCCGATCATCCCGGCCTTGAGCACGCCGCCCATGCGAGGCTGCTCCTGCGCCGTGGCGGCGGGCGCGGTGGTCAGAAGCGCGAGGGCGGCGAGCATGGCGATTCGAATGATCATGGGTGACCTCTCAGAGTGGTTGGACGTGCGGGCGGCCTTCCCACGTCAGAGCCTCGAGCGGAACCTCGGCCTCGGTGCCATCCTGGAAGCCCACCACCACGGTCTGCTTGAGCACGCGCAGGGAGCGCACCTTACCCGTCATGCACCCCTGCCCGCCGCAGTCGGCCTGGCAGGCCGAGCCGACCTTGGGCAGGTGCTTACGCAGCTGGTCGTAGGTGGAGAACTCGTAGAGCAGGCAGCACTTGAGCCGGCCGCAGTTGCCGAGGAGCCGGCTGTCCGTGAGCGGCATGTCCTGAGCCTTGGCCATCTTGACCGAGATCGGGTCGAACTTCTTGAGATACGACGTGCAGCAGAGCTGCCGGCCGCACGGGCCGATGCCGTCCATGAGCTTGGTCGTGTCGCGCGCGCCGATCTGCCGCATCTCGATGCGCGCGTGAAATTCGTGGGCGAGATCGCGCACGAGGTCCCGGAAGTCCACGCGGTCCTCGGCGTTGAAGAGGACGGTGACGCGGCGGTGCGTCGGATCGATCTCGACGTCCACGACCTTGAGCCTGAGTCCCCGCCCCCGGGCGCGCTTGCGGCACGTCTCGGCGTGCTGGAGCTCGCGCTCGCGGCGCTCGCGCCACTCGGCCACTTCCGCGTCCGTCGCGCGGCGCATCACCTGTCGGTAGAGCCGGCCCCGCTTGAACTCCGGCAGCGGGCGCTTGGGCCGCCTGATCTGGCCCACGGCGGTGCCCTGGCCCGTCTCCACGACGACGAAATCGCCGACGGCCAGGTCCTCTTGATCCGTCACGTGGTCCTCGGCCTGGAGCGGAACGCGCAGCCGCACGCCGATGAGATACGGCAGCTGCGCCTCGGGCTCCACCGCCGCCAGAGTATCAGTGGTCTCGCTCATGACCGCCCCTATGCCGCCTTCGTCAGGCGGCTCAGCAGCACCTCGACCGTGAGCCGAGGTGAGACGCTTCCTTGGATAGCCTGCCACGCTTCACGGCAGGCGGAAAGACCCGCCACGACTTCGTCCAGCGAGCGCCCCGATCCATCCGGTCTCTGGATTTCGTTCGCCTCGGACGGTGGGGCCCCCGCCCCACGACGTCCTGCGGCTCGCTCCTGGATTTCGTTCGCCTCGGACGGTGGGGCCCCCGCCCCACGACGTCCTGCGGCTCGCACTGCATCGCCAAACACCGCGAAACGGGCATCGGCGCCGCCGTGCGCGCACAGAAGATCCCGGTACCACAACCAGCAGGTCTCGACCGCGGCCAACGCCGCCTCGCGGTCGCGGCCGACGGCCTCACCGATCCGGAGGACGGCCTCGACGCCGCCCGTCTGCGCCTGCGCGAGCCATCCGAGCGCGCGCTCCCGGTCCTCGCCGGCGCCGCTGGGCAGGAGCGCGACGGCGCCCTCGGCGGCGCGGGGACGGAAGCGGACGATCTGGCAGCGCGAGAGGACCGTTGCCGGCAGCGCGCGGGCCTGGCTCAAGACCAGGATGATCACGGTGCGCGCCGGCGGCTCCTCGAGTGTCTTCAGGAAGGCCTGGGGCGCCGCCCCCGTCATGGTCTCCGCCTCGTCCACGATGAAGACCTTCCACGGCGCCTCGGCGGGCTTGAGCGACGCCAGCCGCTCCAGCTCGCGGATGTTCTCGACGCGGATGGCGGGCGTGCCCTTGGGGTTGCTCGCGGGCGGCGTAGGGCCGAGGAGGTGGACGTCGGGGTGGAGACCGCGGTCCACCCGCGAGGCGGCGGCGCCGCCCGATGGCGCCACCAGCGCCCTGGCGAAAGCCAGCGCCGTCGTCCTGCGCCCGGCGCCGTGCGGGCCGATGAAGGCCCAAGCGTGCGCGACGCGGCCTCCCTCGACGGCGCGGCGGAGGAGCTCCACCGCCTCGGCCTGGCCCTCGATCGCGTCAAGCGCCACGGCCCGCCTCCTGCTTCAGCAGCAATCCTTCGACCGCGCGGACGACCGCGGCGTGGAGCGCGTCGTTGGGCTGCGCGGCGCTGAGCACGACGACCCGGTTCTTCTCGGCGCGCGCGATCTCGAGATAGCCCTCGCGCACGCGGCGGTGAAAGGCCGGGTCCATCTTCTCGAAGGCGTCGAGCGGGCGGTCGCTGATCCGCCTGATGCCTTCCGCGGGGTCGAGGTCGAGGAGAATCGTCAGGTCCGGCATGACGCCGCCCGTGGCGAGCGCGTTGAGATCCCGGATGGTCTCGAGCTCCATGCCGCCGCCGAATCCCTGGTAGGCGAGCGTTGCGTCGGCGTAGCGGTCGGAGACGACGACGGCCCCGCGCGCGAGCGCCGGGCGGATGACCTGGGCGACGTGCTGCTGGCGCGCCGCCATGAAGAGGAACGTCTGCGTCAGGGGCGTCGGCGCCACGCCGTCCGTCTCGAAGAGACCACGCATGGCCGAGCCGAGCGGCGTGCCGTCGGGCTCGCTGGTCAGGACCACCTCGAGCCCGCGGGCGCTGAGCCACTGCCCCAAGCGCTTGCAATGAGTGGTCTTGCCCGAGCCTTCCACGCCCTCAACGGTGATGAGGAGCCCGCGCATGGCGTAACTCTAACACATTGAAAAATCGACTGTCCCGGTGGATCATGCGCTTGAGATGACAAGCACGCCAACCCGCGTCGTGATCCTCGGAGCGGCCGGCCGCGACTTCCACAACTTCAACGCGGTCTATCGCGACGACGCGCGCGTGGAGGTCGTGGCGTTCACGGCGACGCAGATCCCCGGCATCGCGGGGCGCCGGTACCCGCCGGGGCTCGCGGGCCCGCGCTATCCGCACGGCATCCCTATCGAGCCCGAGGAGGATCTCGAACGGATGATCCGCGAGCGCGGCGTTGACCAGGTGGTCTTCGCCTACAGCGACGTCAGCCACGAGCAGGTGATGCATCTCGCCAGCCGGACACTGGCAGCCGGCGCCGACTTCGCTCTGCTCGGGCCCAAGCGAACCATGCTGCGCTCGCCCAAGCCGGTGGTCGCCGTCTGCGCCGTGCGCACCGGCTGCGGCAAGAGCGCCGTCAGCCGGCGTGTGGCGCGCATCCTGGGCAAGCGCGGCCGGCGCGTGGCCGTCGTGCGCCATCCCATGCCATACGGCGACCTCCTGGCCGAGCGCGTCCAGCGGTTCGCCGCCGCCGCCGATCTCGACCGCGCGCAGGTCACGATCGAGGAGCGCGAGGAGTACGAGCCGCACCTCGAGGCCGGCAGCGTCGTGTGGGCGGGCGTGGACTACGCGGAGATCCTCGAGCGGGCTGCGGCGGAGGCGGACGTCATCGTCTGGGACGGCGGCAACAACGACCTGCCCTTCTTCGCTCCCACGGTCCATCTCTGCCTCGTGGATCCGCTCAGGCCGGGTCACGAGTCGCGCTATCACCCGGGCGAGGCCAACCTCCGCATGGCGCACGTCGCGGTGATCGTGAAGGAGGACACGGCCGGGCCGCAGGCCGTGGAGCGCACCCGCGCGGCCATCCGAGAGATCAACCCAGCCGCGCGCATCGTGGACGCCCGCATGCCCATCCGCATCGAGGACCCCGAGGCCGTCAGAGGCCGCCGCGTACTCGCGGTCGAGGACGGCCCGACCCTCACCCACGGCGGCATGAGCCTGGGCGCCGCGGCGCTCGCGGCGCTCGCACTCGGCGCCACGCTCGTGGATCCGAGGCCCTGGGCCCGCGGCAGCATCCGGGAGATCTTCGCAGGCTATCCCGCGCTCGGCCCCGTGCTGCCCGCCATGGGCTATGACGCCGCGCAGCGCGCCGACCTCGAGGCGACCATCAACGCCGTGCCGTGCGACACCGTGCTCCTCGGCACGCCCATGGACCTGCGCCGCGGTCTCACGCTGCGTCATCCGGTGACCCGCGCGCGATACGAGATGGAAGAAGCCGGGCCGCTGTCACTCGTCGAGGTGCTCGAGGGGCTGTGAGCCCCGTCGACTTCTGACAGTGGCTGTGGTACGACTGTCACGCGGCGATCGTTGCCGGGACGGGCACCACCAGCACCGGAGGAGGCCATGGAGATCCACGAGCTGCTAGAGCGCCGCGTTGCGCGCTTCACGGACCGCGTAGCAGACTGGGACGCCTTCGCGGACGCGCGCGTCGAGGGCTTCCGCCGCGCCCAGCACAGGCTAATCGGCGCCGGCGCCTCGGGCAAGGGCGACGCCAGGGCGATCCCCGCCGAGCACTTCACGCTGTCCATCATGTACGTGCCGCCCGGACAGGGAAACGCGCCCCACACGCATCCCATCGAGGAGGCCTTCTTCATCCTCGAGGGCAAGGTCAAGGTCTTCCTCGAGGACGGCAAGGGCGGCCGCGCCGAGACCGTGCTCGGCAAGTGGGACTGCATCTCCTGCCCGGCCGACGTCGTCCACGGCTTCGAGAACGTGGGCCTCGAGGGCGCGTATCTACAAGTGATGCTGGGCGCCGCCCAGCCGGGACTCATGGGCTACGCCGACCCCGAGCTCGCGAAGCAGCGCGACGCGCATCTCCGGCCGACCCGCGCCTGAGCGGACGCCTGGACCCCAACCCCGGCAAGAAACTGGTCGGCGAGCTGGTCGGCACCTCCGTCCGGCGCAAGGAAGACGACCGGCTCCTGCGCGGCGCCGGCCGCTACACCGATGACTTCGCGCTGCCCGGCATGCTCTGGCTCGCCGTCGTGCGGAGCCCCCACGCTCACGCGCGCATCGCCAAGATCGACGGCTCGGATGCCGCGCGGATCCCCGGCGTCGCCGCGGTGCTGACGCGGGCCGAGCTGCCAGCCCTCGGAGGTTCCGTCCCGCCGCTCGTCCCCGCGCCGGAGTTCCACCCCTATCACCATCCCGTGCTGGCGGCCGAGCGGGTCACGCATGCGGGCGAAGCCGTGGCCGTCGTCGTCGCGGACACCGCGTACATCGCAGCCGACGCCGTCGAGCGCGTCCGCGTGGAATACGAACCGCTGCCGGCGGCGGCCACCGTCGAGGCGGCGCTCGCCCCGGGGGCGCCGAGAGTCCACGAGAGCTGGCCGGGCAACCTGGCGGGAGTGTCCGAATCCGGGACGGGCAGCGTCGCCGACGGCTTCGCCAGGGCCGACGCCGTGGTCGAGATGCAGCTCTACTACCCGCGGGTCGCGGGTATGCCGATCGAGCCGCGCGCGGTATTGGCCTCACACGATCCCGCGGCAGGTCTGCTCACGGTCTGGCTCTCGACCCAGGTGCCTTTCGCGGTGCGGAGCGCCATCGCGGGCGTGCTCGGCATGGCCGAGGAACATGTGCGCGTGATCGCTCCTGAAGTCGGCGGCGGCTTCGGGGTCAAGGGCCACGTCTATCCCGAGGACATCCTGGTGCCTGCGGTCGCGCGGCACCTCGGGCGCCCGGTCAAGTGGATCGAGACGCGGCACGAGCATTTCATGACGGCGGCGGCCGATCGCGACCAGGCGCACAAGGCACGGCTCGGCGTCACGAGGGACGGCGCCATCGTGGCACTAGAAACGGAGTTTACTCGGGACCACGGCGCTCATACGACGCTCGGCGAGGCCATCACCTACAACACCATCAATCACCTGGTCGGCCCTTACCGCGTCCCCAACTTCCACGGCGTGGGGCGCAATGTCGTGACCCACAAGACCTTCGCCGCCGCGTATCGCGGCGCGGGGCGCCCCGAGGCCAACTTCGTCCTGGACCGCCTCCTCGACCGCGCCGCGCGGCAGATCGGCATGGACCCGGCCGATCTCAGGCGGAAGAACCTCGTGCGCCTCGGGGAGATGCCGTGGCGGACGGGGTTGACGTACCGCGACGGCGTGCCCATCGCCTACGACCCGGCGGACTACGTGAAGATGTTCGACCTCACGCTCGAGAAGCTCGGCTACGCGGGCTGGCGCGCCGAGCAGGCCGGGCGCCGCGGGACGTCACACCCCATCGGGCTCGGGATCTCCGCCTACATCGAGGGCACCGGCATCGGGCCCTTCGAGGGCGCCAATGTCCGCGTGGACCCGGGCGGCACCGTCTTCGTCGACATCGGCGTGTCCTCCCAGGGCCAGGCCCACGAGACTACCTTGGCGCAGATCTGCGCCGATGTCCTCTCGGTGCCGCTCGAGCAGGTGGTGATCCGCGGCGGCGACACTCAGCTCGTCGGCTACGGCATGGGCACAATCGCGAGCCGCGTGGCGGCCGTCGCCGGTCCCGCCGTCTCTCGCGCCGCGCACGAGACCGCCCGCAAGGCCAGGATCGTCGCCGCGAGCATCTTCGAATGCGCTCCCGAGGACGTCGTGCTCGAGCAGGGGCGGATCATGGTGGCGGGAGTGCCGAGCAAGAGCCTGCCGCTGGCCGCTGTGGCGAAGGCCGCGGTGCGGAGCCGCGCGCTCGCGGATGCGGGCGGCCCCGGGCTCAACGCCTGCGCCTTCCACTACCCGGGCACCGTCGCCTGGGCCTTCGGCGTCCACGCCGTCGCGCTCGAGGTGGACGTCGAGTCGTGCGCGCTCCGCTTCCTCAAGTACGTCGCGGCGCACGACTGCGGCCGGCCCATCAACCCGATGATCGTCGAGGGGCAGATCCACGGCGGGCTGGCCCAGGGCGTCGGCACGGCGCTCGGCGAGGAGCTGATCTATGACGAAGCGGGCCAACTCCTGACCGGCACCTTCATGGATTACCCGATGCCGCGCGCTTCGATCATGCCGCCGCTCGAGATCCACCACCTCGACTTTCCGTCGCCGGTCAACGAGCTCGGCATCAAGGGCGTGGGCGAGAGCGGCGTGGTCTCCCCCGCCGCCGCCATCGGCAACGCCGTCGAGGACGCGCTCTGGGACCGCGGCGTCCGCGTCACGCGCGTGCCTCTCACGCCCGCGCGCATCTTCGAGCTGCTCCGCGTCGGCAACCCCGCGCGTTAAACCGCCGGCGCCGCCGCCCCGGCCTTGGGGGCGCTGAAGCGGCGCTTGTAGTAGGTGATCCAGATCGCGATGAGGGGCGTGCCCACCATGGTCGGCCAGAGCCAGCGCACCGTCGACGGTAGGCTGTGGAAGTTCACCACCGAGAAGGCCGTGACGGCCGCGATGTAGGACCCGATCATGTTGGCCATGTGCTTGTACCACCACGCCCGCTTGTCGGCCGGCGGACGGACAAATCGCAGGACGTCGAAGCCGGCGATGGAGAGCCCGACGAAGCCGAAGGCGATGGCGACCGTGGAGAGCTCCTGGAATCTGGGCGTCGGCTTGGCGATGCCGAGTATCACCAGTGTCGCGCTCGCCGCGAGCGTGATCCCGGCGGCGGCCCAGTCGAGCGCCGAAGGACGCTGGCCGAGATCGGGGCGCTTGCGATAGAGCACGCGGTAGCCGGAAAGCGCCGCGTAGAAGCTGAACACCGCCGTCAGCACCAAGAACAGGATCGATCTCCAGAAGCCGACCACGATGGCCGTCGCCGCGACCACCGCCATCGCCCAGAAGTAGACCTTGCCCCATCTCCGGTGAGTCGGGCCGCCCTTGAGGGTCATCAGCGCGATCGGCGCGACGACGAGCGCCACCGCGCCCGCCAGGACGTGGACCCACAGCGTGAGCCGTATCGCTGTCTCCATGGAAACCCCCTCTCTCAGCGGCTCTTGTCCCGCCTGGCCGGCGCGCGGTGCCTCCGGAGGCGCCCTTCAGATGATACGCTACGGCTCCTGGCAGCCATCGGATGTCCAAAGGAGGACTCACTCATCATGCGCGGCGTCGTCTTTCTCGGAGAGCGGAAGCTGGAGATCCAGGAATTCCCCGATCCCACCCCGGGGCCGGGCGAGGTCGTCCTCGCCATCAAGGCGTCGGGCATGTGCGGCAGCGACCTGCACCCCTACCGCGCAGCCGGCAATGCCGCGGCCGCGTTGGGGCTGGGCAGCGGCGGGCCCGTCATCGCGGGCCACGAGCCCTGCGGCGTGGTGGCGGCCGTCGGCGCCGGCGTGCCGGCCGGCTTCGCGCCCGTCGGCGCGCGGGTGATGAATCACCACTACAAGGGCTGCGGACGCTGCAAGCACTGCCGCGTCGGCTGGTCCCAGCTCTGTCGGGGCGGCATTACCGTCTACGGCATGACGGGGCACGGCGGCCACGCGCCGTTCATGAAGGCGCCCGCGTTCACCATGGTTCCGCTGCCCGACGAGCTGTCTTTCGAGGAAGGCGCGGCCGTCTCCTGCGGCACCGGCACGGCCTATGGCGCGCTCAAGCGCATCGACGCCTCGGGACGCGACACGCTCGCGGTGTTCGGCCAGGGTCCTGTCGGGCTCTCCGCGACGATGCTGGGGCACGCCATGGGCGCGCGCGTCATCGCCGTGGACGTCTCCGCCGAGCGGCTCAAGCTCGCCAAGGAGTTCGGCGCCGACGCGGTGGTCAATTCGAAGGAAAGCGACCCGGTCGCCGCCATCCACGACCTGACTCACGGCGAGGGCGCCGAGACGACGATGGACTGCACGGGGGTCGCCGAGGCGCGCGTGGCCGCCGTCAGGAGCGCCGGCACCTGGGGGCGCGTCGCCCTTGTCGGTGAGGGCGGCACCGCGACCTTCGACATCAGCCAGCACCTGCTGCGCCGCCAGCTGACCATCCACGCCTCGTGGACCTTCAGCGCGATGGGGCAGGCCGAGTGCGCGCGCTTCATCGTGGACAAGAAGGTGCCGCTCAAGAAACTCCTGACCCACCGCTTCAGGCTGGACGAGGCCGACCAGGCCTACAAGCTCTTCGACACTCAGACAACGGGGAAAGGGGTCTTCGTCTTTTAGAAAACTGCCAGAGGCCGTTCAGGGCTCATCGCGGTCGTGACGGGACAGCCCGAGCATGGCGGCGATGGCCAGGGCCATGCCGAGGGCACAGGCGAGCGCGGACAGCGCACTCCGCCCCCGTGCCCGCTCCACGGTCTGCCATCCCACGGCGCCCGCGTCGTCCTTCGCCATCATCCAGAAGCGCGGCTCGTCACGCGCGTCCTCGACCACCCGGCTCACGCTGCCAACCACGCCGCCGCCCGTTCTATAGGTCACCTTCACCGTCGAGTTCGCCGGCGGCCGCAGGCCGCGCTGCCCGTCCCCGAAGCGGACCTCGCCAATCCCGTCCTCTTCGATGATGACGGCATAGACGCGCTCGTCCGGCCGCGCGCGCCTCAAGCTCTCGACGCGCGTCCAGGCCAGGCCGTCCACCTCGACCGTGATGTCAGGATCGATCCGCTTGGGAGTCATGCGGAGTCTGAAAAGCCTACAGCCCGTGGAGCGGGAAGATGTGCTCGCGGATGGCCTTGACCTGACGCATGGCGTACTCCTCAGCCCACTGCCGCGTGTCGGCGGGCAGCTCGAGCGGCGGGTCCCACAGTCGCATGCTCTTCAGACCATGGGCGGCCAGCTCCTTCTGGCAGGCGCGCGGGATCTCGGCGGGGACCTCCGCGCCGTTCATCGCGGCCCACGCCGCGGTCCACGCCCGCGCGACGTTCGGCAGGTCGTAGCCGCCTCCGCCCAGCGCGACCACGCGCGGCGACAGCTCGAGCAGGCGCGACACAATCTTCGTGAAGCCCTGCACCGTCCACGCGAGATGGGTCAGCGGATCGGTCCGGTGCGAGTCGATACCGAGCTGGAGCACAACCACGTCGGGCTCGAAGGCGCGCAGGAGCGGCGGCACCACGGCCTCGAACGCGGGCTCGTAGACCGCGTCGTCCGTGTAGGGCTGGAGCGGCAGGTTGACCGAATAGCCGATCCCCTCGCCCTCACCCATCTCCTCGACGAAGCCTGTGCCCGGGAAGAGCCGGTCGCCGCGCTCGTGGCTCGAGATCGTCAGCACGCGCGGGTCCGCGTAGAAGGCGAACTGGACGCCGTCTCCGTGATGCGCGTCGATGTCCACGTAGGCGACCTTCCAGTCGCGCCGGCGCAGCTCCATGATGGCCAGCACCGCGTCGTTGACGTAGCAGAAGCCCGAGGCGCGCTCGGGCATGGCGTGGTGGAGCCCGCCCGCGAAGTGGAAGGCGCGCGTCGCTTCGTTGTCGAGGACGAGCCGCGAGGCCAGCAGCGAGCCGCCGGCCACGAGTAGAGCCGCCTCCCAGAGGCCCGGGAAGATCGGGTTGTCACCGGCGCCGAGCCCGTAGCGCGCGGCGTGAGGCACCGAGTCGCCCGCGCTGACGGCGCGCAGGATCTCGAGGTACTCGCGGCTGTGGAAGCGGGTGATGGCCTCGACGGAGGCGGGCTCGGGTGTCAGCACCTTGAGCTTCGGCCCCGACGTGAGGCCGTAGGCTTCCATGAGCCGCCACGTCAGGCCCAGGCGCTCCATCCGGAGCGGGTGCTCGGGGCTGTAGTCGAAGCGCCGCCACTCCTCTGAATGGACGAGCGCGGTCTTCACGGCTTCCGGCGCCGCCAGATACCGGATTTGCCGCCGGACTTCTCGAGGAGACACAGCCCCGACAGCACCACGCCCCGGTCCACCGCCTTGACCATGTCGTAGACCGTGAGCCCGGCGACGGCCGCGGCGGTCAGCGCCTCCATCTCGACGCCCGTCTTGTCCACGGTGCGGACGCGCGCCTCGATGGTGACGGTCGAGCGCTTGGGGTCGAGGGCGAAGGCGATGTCGCAGCCGGTGATGCGCAGCGGGTGGCAGAGGGGGATCAGATCGGGGGTACGCTTGGCCGCCATGATGCCGGCCGTGCGCGCCACGCCCAGCACGTCACCCTTGGCCATCTGCCCGGCACGGATCGCGCTGAGCGTGGCGGGGCGCATCTTCAGCACGACGCGGGCCACCGCTTCCCGGGCCGTTTCCTTCTTCGGCGAGACGTCCACCATCCGGGCGTCGCCGGACGGCGTCAGGTGGGAGAGGCCGCGAAACCCCGGCGCCTCCCGTGACGGCGGCATGGCGTTCCCGGCTCGGCTGCTCCGCGTCAGGCGTGCGCGGCGTCGCGCGCGTGACGGACCATCGACTCCATCTGGTCCTTGCCCATCAGCTTGAGCTTCTTGAGCTCGCTGACCCGCCACTGCTGGTCCGCCGTGAGGAACCCGCGACTGTTGAGCTCCTTCAGCTCCTGCTCGTGTCGGGCGTGCTCTTCCTGGAGCTGGCGGAACTCGGGGTTCTCGGCGGACAAACGCGCGATCAGCGATTCCGGATCGGCCATGTGGACCTCCTCGTCGGGTGAGGTTGCGGCCGTGTCGCCTTTTTATACCCCCGCGCTCTTTTCACTGTCAAGGCTTCCCGCTTTTTAAAAGATGAGGTGCCGTGGCCTTGAACTGGACGGTGACCTTGACCCCTTCTCCCAGGCCCAATTCCTCGACGGCACGCTGCGTCACGAGGGCCGTCAGCGGGAAGCCGCAGTCAACGGAGACGCGCACATGGAGCCCGACGGGGCTGAGCCGCGCGACCGTCCCCTTGAGGCGATTGGGGGGGAGCGCCGCGCCGGGGGGCGGCGAGCCCGTCTTGAGCGTGACGTCCTCGGCCCGGAGACAGAGGCGCACCCGCTCGCCGGGTACGGCGGCCTGCGCGACCTCCATGCTCTGGCCTCCGGCCTCGATGAGCGAAACCCCGCCCTGCGAGGAGAGCACGCGGCACTCGATCATCGTCTCCACGCCGACGAAGCGCGCGACCTCCTCCGATGCCGGCGCGCGGAAGACGCGCGAGGTGACATCGAGCTGAACCAGCCGCCCGTCGATCAGCACCCCCACCCGGTCGGCTAACACCATCGCTTCTTCATGGTCGTGAGTCACGAGGACCGTGGTGATGCGCTCCTCGCGGAGGATGCGGCCGAGGTCACCGATGAGGGCTTCGCGCGTCGGCTGGTCGAGCGCCGAGAAGGGCTCGTCCAGCAGAAGCAGCTCGGGCTCGACGACGAGCGCCCGGGCGAGCGCCGCGCGCTGGGCCTCCCCGCCCGAGAGCGTGCGCGCCGGGCGCGACGCCAGTGGAGCGATGGCGAAGCGCGCGAGCCAGCGGGCGACCCGCGTCTCGACCTGCCCGCGCGCGACGCCGCGGAAGCGCAGGCCCATGGCGACATTGTCGAAGACCGTCGTGTCGGCGAGGAGCGGCTCCTGGAAGACGCTCGCCATGCGCCGCCGCACCGCCAGCGCCGACTCGGCGACAACCGGCTCGCCCTGGAAGCGCACGGTCCCCGCGGCGGGCGTCTCGAGGGCGCCGATCACGCGGAGGAGGCTCGACTTGCCCGCGCCGTTGGGCCCGATGACCGCGAGCACCTCTCCCTGCGCCACGGAGAGATCCGGCACGTCGAGGACGGCGCGGCCGTCGTGGACGACGCGGATGCCCGAGAGCTCGACGACAAGGGTCATTGCTCCCCCTCACCCTCCCAGCCCTCGCCTCGCCGTGAACGTCTCAGCTCGAACTGCGGCCCTCTCCCCAGAGGGGAGAGGGGGGAGGAGGGCAGGACGTGGATGGAGCCGCGGTGTATGGAGAGCTGCCACTGGCGATCGCGGGCGATGTCGAGAATCTCGTAGACGAGGCGCGGCACCTCGATCTCGAGGTCGTACTCGCCCTGGGCCGGCGCCCCCGGGGCGTCGAGCCGGACGTAGAGCGTCCACGTCGTCCCGAAGTCGGCTTCGCCGACCACGCGCCCCTGCATCAAATTCATGTGATGTCCCGGGTCTGGCGAGCCGCGGTCCTTGCGGATGAGCCGCACGTACTCCGGCCGGATGAAGAAGGCGAGCGCGCTGTCGGGGGCCGGCAGGTAGGAGCGCGTGGGCGAGTTGACCGCTTCCAGGAGCTGCTCCCGCCAGTTGAACTGGATGCGGTCGGGCGTGGCCTTGAGGACAGTACCATGGAGCACGTTGCGGATGCCGACGATGCCCGCCACGCGCTCCGAAGCCGGCTGCCACAGGAGCTCGGCGCGCGGCGCCGTCTGGATGACGCGCCCGGCTTCGTAGACCACGATGCGGTCGCCGAGGCGATAGGCCTCGGTGAAGTCGTGGGTCACGAGGACGGCCGCGGTCCGCCACTCCGCCAGCACGGCGCGGAGGTCGTCGCGCAGCGCCCGGCGCAGCGGCAGGTCGAGCGCGGAGAGCGGCTCGTCGAGGAGAATGAGCGCCGGGTCGGGGGCGAGCGCGCGTCCGAGGGCCACGCGCTGCTGCTGGCCGCCCGAAAGCTCGCGAGGGCGGCGTGAGGCCAGATCCGCCAGCCCGAGCCGTTCCAGCACCTCGCGCGTGCGCTCGCGGCGCGCAGACGCGGTGAGATGACGGAGACCGTAGGCGACGTTGTCCCGCACGTTGAGATGAGGGAAGAGCGCGTAGCCCTGGAAGACGTAGCCGAGCCTGCGGCGCTGCGTCGGCACGTCCACGCCCAGCGCGCCGTCGAAGAACACCGTCCCGTTGACGACGATGCGGCCCGAATCGGGGCGGACGAGCCCTGCGAGGCACTGGAGCGTGAGCGTCTTGCCCGCACCCGAGGGGCCGAAGAGCGTGACGACCTCGTCACCCGCTTCCCAGGCGACGTCGAGCGTGAAGCCCGGCAGCGCCTTCCTGACCTCGAGAAGGAGCGCCACGTCAGAACCGGAGGCGCGCGAGACGCCCGATCCCCATCAGGAGGAGCGCCACCGTCGCCACGGCGATCAGGGAGAGCGTATTGGCCTCGGCCATGCGGTTCGACTGGACGAGGTCGTAGATGGCCAGCGGTGTCGTCTGCGTCTGGCCGGGGATGCTGCCCGCGACCATCAGCGTGATGCCGAAGTCGCCTAGCGCCCGGCAGAATGCCAGCACGGTGCCGGCCATGACAGCGCGCGAAGCGAGCGGAAGCGTGATGGACCAGAACACGCTCCACTGGGAGCGCCCGAGCGTGAGCGCCGCCTGCTCGAGCCTCCGGTCCACCGACTCGAAGCCGGCCTGCGCGGCCTTGATGAAGAGCGCGCTCGATCCCACCCACGCCGCGAGCACCGCCGCCCGCCACGTGAAGGCAAGCTCGATCCCCGCCGCGTCGAGGACGCGACCGATCGCGCCCTGGCGACTGATCAGGACGAGGAGGTAGTAGCCGAGCACGGTCGGCGGCAGGACGAGAGGCAGGACGACCACGGCTTCGGCGAGGTCGCGGCCGGGGAAACGCTTGAGCGCGAGCACCCACGCCAGCGGCAGCCCCGTCGCCACGGTCAGGATGGTGGCCGTCACGGAGACCTTGAGCGAGAGCCAGAGCGGGAAGAAGTCCATGCGGCCTAGAACTCCCCGGGCAGGAGAAAGCCGTAGCGCTTCAGGATGGGCCTGCCCTCGGCGCCGTTGACGAACTGGATGAAAGCCGCGCCCAGGTCAGGGTGCGGGCTGCGCTTGACCACCGCCGCGACCTGGTTGAGCGGCGCGTAGAGCTTCGGATCGATCGGCGCGTACGCGATGCCCGGCGCATCGGCGATCGAGAGCGCCACGATGCCGGCCTCGACGGCGCCCGTCTCGACGAACTGGAGCGCGTGGCGGATGTTCTCGCCATACACGAGCTTCGGCTTGACCTTCTCCCACACGCCCGCGCGCTCGAGCGCCTCCTGGGCGGCGCGGCCGTAGGGCGCGTGCGCCGGGTTGGCGATCGCCACGCGCCGCACCTCCGGCTTGAGGAGATCGCCGAGCTCACGCACCGCGATCACGGACTTCTTCGGCACGGCCAGGACAATCCGCCCCTGGGCGTAGAGCGTCCGTGTCTGGGGAATGACCGCCCCCGCGGCCCGGAGATCGTCGACGAAACTCTCGTTGGCGGCGAAGAAAACGTCGGCCGGGGCGCCGTGCTCGATCTGCTTGGCGAGGTTGCCCGTCGAGCCGATCACGAGCGTCACGCGCGCGCCCGTCGCCTTCTCGAAGAGCGGCTTGATCTCGCGGAAGGCCATGTCGAGGTCGGAGGCGGCATACACGACGAGAGCCGGGACGGCGGTGGGCTGGGCCGGCGCCGCGCGCGCGACACCAAGCGCGAGAGCGAGGACGATGAGGCCGCGTCGAGTCATGGGCCCACAGTATAGCGGAGGCCCTCAGGCGCGGCGGCCCTGCTGGATCCAGGTCAACGCCCAGTTCACCAGGAACATCACGAGCAGCAGGATCAGCGAGAGCGCGATGGCCGCGTCGAAATTGCCCTTGCTCGTCTCGAGCACGGTCGCCGTGGTCAGCACGCGCGTCGAGCCCTTGATGTTGCCGCCGACCATGAGCGAGGCGCCCACCTCCGAGATGACGGCGCCAAAGCCCGCCATGACCGCCGCCAGCATGGGCAGGCGTGCCTCCTTTAACAAGGTCCACACCATCTGCGCCCGCGAGGCGCCGAGCGCCAGGAGCTGGAGGCGGAATTTGTCGGGCACCTGCTGGATGGCCGCCAGCGTGAGCCCTGTGACGATGGGAGCGGCGATCACGAGCTGGGCCAGGACCATGGCCGTGGGCGTGTAGAGCAGCTCGAGCATTCCGAGCAGGCCGTTTCGCCAGAGGACGATTGTGACGAAGAGACCGACGACGACCGGCGGCAGCCCCATGCCGGTATTGATCAGGCTCACGACGAGGCCGCGCCCCGGAAAGCGCGTGAGCGCCAAAGCCGTGCCCAGCGGGATGCCGACCACGAGCGAGAGCAGCGTGGCCGTCGCGGAGATCCCGAGCGACAGCCATGTGATCTGCCACACCTCGGCGTTGCCGCTCGCCAAGAGCCGCAGCGCCTGGACAATACCCTGCCCGATCAGCTCCATGGGCGGCCTTGGCTACTGGAAGTCTGCGTCGGTCCGACCGGCGATCGGCACGAAGAGGGGCTGGCCGAACTTGTCCATGCCGAACGTCCTGATCACGGCCTGCGTCTCGGGCGCCAGGATGAATTCCGCGAAGGCCCTGCCGCCCGCCCCGTTCACCCGCGGCCCGTTCGCCGGGTTGACCTCCATGACCGAATAGATATTGAGCAGCGGCTTGTCCTTCTCGACGAGGACCGGCAGGCTCACGCGCTTCTGGAAGGCGAGCCACGTCGCGCGATCGGCCAGCGTATAGGCGCGCCGGTCATTGGCGATGCCGAGGGTCTGCCCCATGCCCTGGCCCGACTCGATGTACCAGGGGCCCTTGGGCTCGACGCCGGCCTGCTTCCAGAGCCCGAGCTCGAGCGTGTGCGTGCCCGACTTGTCCCCCCGAGAGACGAAGCGCGACCGGCTCTCCGCGATCCTCTTCATGGCGGCGAGCGCCTTCGGCAGGCCCTTGATCTTCGCCGGGTCCTCCGGCGGGCCGATGAGGACGAAGTCGTTGTACATGACGAGGCGCCGGTTGAGCAGCTTGCCCTCTTCGACGTACTTCCGCTCGACGGAGGGGGCATGGGCCAGCGTCACGTCGGCCTCGCCGCGCGCCGCCAGCGCCAGCGCCTGCCCCGTGCCGACCGAGATCGTCTTGACGGTCAGCCCCGTCTTTTTCTCGAACATGGGCACGAGCACGTCGAGGAGCCCGGAGTCCTGCGTGCTCGTGGTCGTGGACAGGATAACCGTCGAGGACTGGGCCCATGCCGCGCCGGGAAGCGCCAACAGCAGGGCGGCGGCGAGCAGCCGGCGCATGACTCCCGCTACCGCGTCAGGACGCGCCCGGCGGGGACGGCGTGGTAGCGCGGGCCGTCCACCACGACCTGCCCGTTGACGACGACGTAGGGAATGCCTACGGGGTGCCTGTGCGGGTCGGGAAAGGTCGCCTCGTCGCGGACGGTCTTGGGATCGAAGAGCGCCAGGTCCGCGGCGTTGCCGGTCTTGACCACGCCGCGATTCTTGAGGCCGAGCTTGCCGGCGGGCATGCCGGTCATCTTGTGCACCGCCGTCTCCCACGAGAAGAGCCGCTTCTCGCGGCAGTAGACGCCGAGCACGCGCGGGAACGTCCCGTAGCTCCGCGGGTGCGGTTTGCCGGGATGCGGCCCCGGCCCCGAGTGGAGCGAGAGCGAGTCCGAGCCGATCATGGTGTGGGGATCGGCGCTGGCGATCGCGACGTTCTCCTCGCTCTGGGAAAAGCCGACCATGCTGACGCCGGCGCGCTCCGAGAGGACGAGGTCCATCATGGCGTGCGCAGGTTCCCGCCCGGTGAGCCGCGCGAGCTCGGCCAGGTTCTTGCCCGCGAGCTCGGGCCTCGAGCAGGTCGCGACCATCACCTCGTCCCAGCCGTAGGAGCCGGAGCCGGAGCCCCAGCGCTCGCCCCCGATCAGGCAGTCGGCGATGGCGCGCTCCCGCGCCGCCGGATCGGCGTGGCGCTCGAGGAGCTTCGCCGTGCCGCCGTCGTGCATCCAGGCCGGCAGGAGGTTGTCCATCTTGGTGCTGCCCGCGGGGTAGGGATAGACGTCGCCCGTCACGTCCACGCCGCGGGCCCTGGCGTCCGAGATCATCCGGAGCGCGCGCTCCATCTTGCCCCAGTTCTCCCGCCCCGAGGCCTTGACGTGGGCGATCTGGACGGGCACGCCGCCTTCCTCTCCGATCCTGATCGCTTCTTCGTAGGCTTTCTCGAGGGTGCCCCCCTCGCCGCGAACGTGGGAGAAGTAGTGCCCGCCGCGCGTGGCCATGCTCTTCGCCAGCGCGATCAGCTCCTCCGTCGAGCCGTAGATGCTCGGCGCGTAGACCAAGCCCGTCGAGTAGCCCCAGGCGCCGGCGTCGAGCGCCTCCGCCAGGTGCCGCTCCATCTGTTTCTGCTCGTCTGCTGTCGCCGGCCGGTTATCGCCCCCCACCGTCGCCAGGCGAAGCGCACCGTGGCCCACGAACTGGACGACGTTGACGGACGTGCCGAGGCCGCGGACGTGGTCGAGGTACTCGCCGAAGCTGTGCCAGCTGATGGGCGGCTTGTTTCCGATGCCGCCGATCCAATCGCGCACCGCCTCTTCGCGGCCCGGCGCGATCGGGCCGGGCGAGAAGCCGCACATGCCGACCACCTCGGTCGTGACGCCCTGGCGCACCTTGGACTCGGCGCCCGGACACTTGTCGTAGACGAGGTCGGAATGCGAGTGGATGTCGATGAAGCCCGGAGCGACCATCAGGCCCTTGGCGTCGATGGTCCGCTCGGCCTGGCCGGCGAGATTCGATCCGACGGCGGCGATCCTGTCGCCCTCGAGCGCCACGTCGGCGGCCACGCCCGGGGCGCCGCTCCCGTCGATGACGGTGCCGTTCTTGATGAGAAGTGACCAACCCATGGCTATGGCGCGGCCTCCACGATCTTCACTGTCTTCATTTTGTCGCCGACCGCGATCTTGTCGACGACGTCCATGCCGGAAGTGACCTTACCGAACACCGTGTACTGGCCGTCCAGCTCGTTGGCGCCGGCGAGCACGATGTAGAACTGGCTGCCGGCCGAGTCTGGAGTCAGGAGGCGCGCCATGGCGACCGCGCCCCGCACATGCTTCTGCTTGTTGAACTCGGCCTTGATGGTGTAGCCGGGGCCGCCGCTGCCATCGCCCTTGGGATCGCCCCCGTGGACGAGCACGCCCGGCTGCACCCGGTGGAAGGTGAGCCCGTCGTAGAAGCCCTTCTGGGCGAGCGTGACGAAGTTCTCGACCGTCTTGGGCGCGTCCGCCTGGTAGAAGTCGATCCTGAACTCCCCGCCCTTCTCCATGGTGATCACTGCCGCCGGCTTCTTGATGTCCCCGCCGCAGCCGCCCAGGATCAGCGTCACAGCGCCGGCGATCAACAGCGACCACACCATGGATCTACTTCGCCGCGTCCATGATCGTGACGGACTTCATCTTGTCGCCCTTCTTGATGTTGTCCACGATGTTCATGCCCGAGACGACCTTGCCGAACACGGTGTACTTGCCGTCGAGGAAGTGCGCCGGGGCGAGCGTGATGTAGAACTGGCTGCCGGCCGAGTCGGGGTCGTTGCTCCGCGCCATGGCGACGGCGCCGCGCTCGTGCAGGTTCTTGTTGAACTCGGCCTTGATCTTGTAGCCGGGGCCGCCCGTGCCGTCGCCCTTCGGGTCGCCGCCCTGCACGACGAAGTTGGGCTCGATGCGGTGGAAGGTCAGCCCGTTGTAGAAGCCCTTCTTGGCGAGGGTGACAAAGTTCTCGACGGTCTTCGGCGCGTCATCGGCGAAGAACTCGATCTTGATGATGCCGCCCTTCTCCATTGCGATCTCGGCCATCTGTGTCACGCGCGCGGGTCCTTTCAGAGTCTCTGCGGGTTTGGGGGCCTGGGCCCACGCGGCCGTGGGCACGGCCCGGGACGCGCCGAACGCGACGACGAGGGCGGTCAGCAGCAGCAGTCGGGTTCTCACGTGCGATTTCCTCCTGGATGCGGGGATAGGGAAATCATTATGCCCCAGCCGTCGAGTCCGGGGCAAGGTCAACGCACTGCGCCATTCGAAAAATCCGTGCTACAGTGAGCACATGCAGGAGCGTAAGGATATCAGGAACGTCGCCATCATCGCCCACGTCGACCACGGGAAGACCACCCTCGTGGACGCCATGCTGTGGCAGTCGGGCATCTTCCGCGCCAACGAGCACGTGGCCGAGCGGGTCATGGACTCGATCGACCTCGAGCGCGAGAAGGGCATCACCATCATGGCGAAGAACACGTCCGTCCACTACAAGGACATGAAGATCAACATCGTGGACACCCCCGGCCATGCCGACTTCGGCGGCGAGGTCGAGCGGACGCTGACGCTCGTGGACGGCGTGCTGCTGCTGGTGGACGCGGCGGAAGGCCCCCTGCCCCAGACGCGCTTCGTGCTGAAGAAGGCACTCGAGGCGGGGCTCACGCCCGTGGTCGTCATCAACAAGATCGACCGCCAGGACGCGCGCGCCGCGCAGGTGCTCGACGAGGTCTACGACCTCTTCATCGACCTCGAGGCGGTGGAGGACCAGCTCGACTTCCCCGTCCTCTACACGGACGCCCGCAAGGGCATCGCCAAGCTCAGCCTGGACGACGACTCCAAGACCCTGGCGCCGCTCTTCGAGACGCTGGTCAACACGATCCCGCCGCCGCGCTTCGACCCCGCGATGGGGCTCCAGCTGCGCGCGACGTCGCTCGACTGGGACGACTATGTAGGCCGGCTCGTGATCGGCAGGATCGTCAGCGGCACGATCCGCCAGTACGACCGGGTGGCGGTGGTCCACCGCGACGGCTCGACCGAGTCGGCCAAGATCACGGTGCTCTACGGCTACGAGGGGCTCAAGCGTGTCGAGGTGGCCGAAGCCTCGGCCGGCGATCTCGTGGCGGTGGCCGGCACGGACAACGTCGAGATCGGCGAGACCCTGGCCGACGCCGAGAACCCCGTGGCCCTGCCCGTCATGCACATCGACGAGCCGACGGTTTCGATGCTCTTTTCGTCGAATGTCTCGCCCTTCTCCGGGCGTGAGGGCAGGTTCGTCACGTCCACCCAGCTGCGCGACCGGCTCTGGAAGGAGCGGCGGACCAACGTCGGCATCCGCGTCGAGGAGACCGACTCGCCCGATACGTTCAGGGTGTCTGGGCGGGGCGAGTTGCAGCTCGCCATCCTGATCGAGATGATCCGGCGCGAGGACTTCGAGCTGGAAGTGAGCAAGCCCCAGATCATCACGAAGGAAGAGAAGGGCCAGACGCTCGAGCCGATGGAACACCTCGTGGTGGACATCCCCGAGGAGTTCATCGGCGCGGTGACGCAGAAGCTCGGGCCCCGCAAGGGCCAGATGACCAAGATGGTCAATCACGGCACCGGGCGCGTGCGGCTCGAGTACCGCCTGCCCTCGCGCGGCCTCATCGGCTACCGCTCCGAGTTCCTCACGGACACCCGGGGCACGGGGCTGCTGAACCACCTCTTCGACGGCTATGCCGAGTGGCAGGGCGACATCCCCCACCGGGCCAACGGCGCGCTCGTCTCCGATCGCACGAACAGGACGACCGCGTACGCCATCGATCATCTCCAGCCGCGCGGCGTGCTTTTCGTCGGGCCGGGGGAATCGGTGTACGAGGGACAGGTCGTCGGCGAGCACAACCGCGATAGCGACCTCGACGTCAACATCACCAAGGAAAAGAAGCTGACCAACATGCGGGCGTCCACCTCGGACGAGGGCGTGCGCCTGACACCGCCCCACCTGATGAACCTCGAGCAGTCGCTTGAGTGGATCCGCGAGGACGAGCTCCTCGAGATCACGCCGAAGTCGCTCCGCCTCCGCAAGAAGTCCCTCGGCGGCCGCCGCCGGTTCTAACAGCAGCCTGAGAGTCCCCCCCCCGCCGTTTAGTCGCCTAGGTCGAACCTCCTGTGGACGGCCCACAGGTCCATATCGTCCGCCGCCCCCACCTTCTTGAGAATAGTGATGTTGTCGAACCACGCCGTGAAGCGACGCTCGCGCGGCTTGAGGAACTCCCAGACCTCGTGGAAGCGGGGCCGACACCGCTCGGCGATCGTCATGTGGGGGCGCAGGTTCTCGGCATCGAACTGGTCCCAGGACATCCATGGAAGCGTCCTCAAGGCTGAAACCAGCGCCTCGAGGACACGCTGTGCGGAGGGCGAGAGCTCGACCTCGACGAAAATGACGTCTTCGAGGAAGTGCCCGAAACCTCCTACGATAGTGGGCGTCCTGCGTTGCCTCCGAACGAAGTCGTCAAGCAGCGTTTCGATCTGCCCGATCTCCGGGGTCGTGAAGTGGTACTTGAGGGTGAAGTGCGCGGGGATCGCCTGTCGCTGGGTGAAGGTCAGCCCGAAGCGTGCTGCGATGACGTCGACCAGCTCTCGCTGATAGTCCCCGATCGGCGACGGCAGCAGGCAGGGCATGATGTAGCGCATTGGGCTAGAGCCCGGGGCTGCTGAGCGCGAGCGTCTCGAGCGCCAGCTCGAAGTCTTCCGGCCACTCGCCGTAGCCCAGGAGCTCGCGTGCCGTCGCCCCGGGCGCGGCCGTCGTCGAAGCCAGAAGCGCACGATAGAGGCGGGGCACCGGGAGGAAGAGGGCCTGCTCGGCGCTCTCGGCCGAGGCGAGCAGCAGGCAGGGCTCGCTCCCGGGGATGTCGAGGACCAGCCCGCGATCGGCCGTCCACCCTACCGCCTGGCCGTCGAGCTTCGCCGCCACGCGCTCTCGGATCAGCCTGACGCGCTCGACCCGGCCCAGTCGCTCGCCGAGCGAACGCCCGGCATAGCTCCAGCCCTCCCGCTCGGCCGGCTGCGCGGACAGGCCCTCGCGCTCCTTCGACATCACGAAGATCCGCCCGCGGCGCTCCGGATCGAAGAAAGAGCCGAGCATCTCGGCGCGATAGTCCGGCAGCGCCTCGAGCTGGAGGCGGCACAGCTCGATGCCGAAGGCGGGCATGACGCTCGAGGAGATGCGGATGGCGGGACCGTCGGCCGGGACGACCACGAAGGCGCTGCGAAAGAGGCCGGGCTCAAGAGCTGATGTGAAATCGGGCCCGGGGACGTACAGGAGGTCGCGCCACGGCCCTCCGAGCACGGCGGCGAGCGCGCGCTCCGCGCGAGGCAGCGAGAGCTCAATCAAGTTTGCCGCCACCCTCACCCTCTCAGCCCTCGCCTCCCCGCTTAGGCAGCGGCTTAGCTCGAACTGCGGCCCTCTCCCTCCCCGGAGGGAGAGGGAGAAATTGCGTCAGCGACCTCGGCCGGCGGGGCGCCCGCCGCCGGGCCGTCCGCCGTGGCCGCCGCCCGGTCGCGCGCCGCCCCCGC
>JAUSJX010000020.1 GCA_030647435.1 Candidatus Rokuibacteriota bacterium | reverse complement strand
GGCCCCCGAGATACTACTTCTTGCTCATCTCGGACGATCCAGCCCTGCATCCAGCCGTGCACGTCGCACTGCACCCGGACGACCTCGGGGTCCTTGTCGACCTTGAGGCTCTTGGCAGCGGGCGGCGTCCTCGAGAATTTCACCTCGCCCACGATGGAGCCTGCCCCCGGGGCGGTGACGGGGGTCGAGCCGGCCCAGATCAGCGCGGCGGCGATGAGGACTACCGGCAGGGGGATTCGGAGTTGTCCACCGGGACGCAGATGTGCCTGTACATGGGCGTGCCCGACCCCTACTTGCCAGCCTCGATCAGGAGCCGCTGCCACACCGAGACGGCCTTCTGTCCGTTCCGGTCGCGCTGGGCGCCGTCCCAGACGGCGAAGGCCACGGCCGTCTCCTGACCGGGCTGGAGCTGGGCGTCCCGGGAATTCTCAGTCCTGAGCGCGCGCACCATGACAACGCGCCACTTGCCGTCGGTCCAACGCCCGTCGCCCCGAATCACCTGCGCCTCGGCCGGCTGGGAGGTGATGGTGCCGACGCCGGCGCCGTTGAGGTTCTCCACCGGCGAGAGCCGCGGGCGCGCCATGGGGTTGCCGGCGGCCCGCGCCGTGAGGAAGAGGGGGTCGTGGCTGTCGGCCGGCGCGACGGCCGCCTGGGGGTCGGACGAGCGCATCCCCTTGACGAAGGGCATGTCGTCCACGACGAGGGCGGCGTAGCGGTCCTCACGGTCGCGGTAGCGGGCCACGTCCAGTTGCCAGTCGGCCTTCCAGTGCCAGATGTTCACGGGCTGCTTCGGATCGCCCATCACGTAGCTCGCGTCGGGATTGCCCGCCTTCGCAGGGGCGAGCGGGAGCTGCACCGCCGCGGCATCACGGAACTGGTCCACGCCGAGCGCGGCCTGGTCGGCGAGCGGGTCGTCCCACTCCAGGAGGAAGCCGATCTCCTTGCCGTTGTGGAGCGCCGCCACCCGCACCTGCGTCGCCTGCCGGGGCCTGAGCCACAGCGTCCGGAGCGGGACCGACTGGAGGGCGGCGCGCGTCCAGGCTGCAGCCGTGGGGTCCGCGGGCAGGTCACCGGCAACCCGATTGACGCGCACCGTCCCGACCTCCGCCGGCGCCTGCTTCTGCGGGCCCTTCGCCAGCGACATCACGTAGTAGGCGAGCCCCCAGGTCTCCTCGGGCGAGAGCGAGTCGGCGAAGGAGGGCATGGGCGTGCCGCCGATGCCGTTCAGCAGCGTCCGGTAGACGTCGCGCACGGAGTGGCCGCCCTTCATCCGTCCCGCGATGGTGAAGTCGTAGGGGACGATGGGGTAGCCCCACTCGTCCTTGAGCGTGTCGGCGGACTCACCGTCGCCCTTGCCGGTGGCGCCGTGGCACTTGAGGCACTCGGCGTCCGCGTAGAACTTCTTGCCCGTCTCGAGGAGCGCGGGCGTCAGCTTCGGGGTCGGCGGGATCAGCCCTGGCTTGAGCGCCTTCTGCTGGGTGAACACGGGCGACAGGCTCTTGACGTAGGCCACGAGGTCCCAGCGCTGGGCATCACCCAGCACCGACCACGAGGGCATGGCCGTCCCCGGGATGCCCTGGGTGACGACGCGGAAGAGGTCGTCGTCCGTCGGCAGGCTCGTCGTGGATCGGATCTTGAACTTCCCACTCGTGAGATCGCGGGGCTTGGGGAAGAGGACAAACTCGGCCACGCCGTCCCCCTTGCCCGTCGCACCGTGGCAGACGGCACACTTCTGGGCGTACAGCGCCTCTCCCTTCTTCGCGTCGCCGCGCGGCGACTGTGCATCCGCAGAGCCCGCCAGCAGCGGCAGGATCCCGCCGGCGGCGAGGATGAACGAAAGAACAGCGAGGCGGACGGTCCGTGTCATGGCTCTCTCCCCGTGAAGTCGTCGTCCTCTTCGGCAGGGTCGTGGTCGTCGACCGGCGGAATCATGAGAGGCGTCCCCTCGACCACCACGGGAGCCGGGGAGATCCCCCAGCGCTCCACCTCGTGGGCCAGGAGGCGCTCGAGCAGTCGCGCGGCGGCCCCGAGCGCACCCTCGGCGCGCGCGGACACCGCCCGGGCCAGCACCGGCGCCCAGCGCCCCAGGTGGGCCTCGAGGAACCGGCGCTCGGCGTCCCGTATGACCGCGGTCCGCTCCTCCCCGTGATGATCGAGCGCGTAGGCCTCGCGATAGGCGAGGTAGTGCATGAACTCCAGCTCGACGGTCAGGTGGTCGGCGCGCTCGCGCGCGTCCCCGGCCATCTCGAGCCCGAAGGCCCGGTAGAAGCCGGCGAGGTCGGCGAGGGTCTGCGGCTGGAGGAAGGCATCCCCCATCCCGCAGGCCGTCTCGTACAGCGGGCAGTCCGGCACCGTCACGTGTCCGAAGGTTCCGACGTACTGCTCCTGCAGGCTCTCCAGTGTCACCCCCTGGAGCGCCGCCCTCAGATCCGACAGCGCCTCCCGGACCGGCTCCGGCATGCATCCCTCGGAAGCCCCGACGAGCGCCGGGGTCACCGCCGCCAGGGCGGCCGCGTTGTCGGCGTCGGGATGGCAAAAGGCCAGCGCCAGCACCCGGTAGAGCTGGCTCCTCACGAACGCGCGCTCGACGTCTTCGGCCGGCGCCTGGGTCTCGACCGTCATGGCATGGGCCTCAGATGGAGTTGGCGTACTGCGCCGAGCGGACGTGGACGGGCTCCTCGACGGTGACGCTCACCGCCTCCCGCCCCTTGGCGTCATAGCCGATGACGGTGTCGTTGTACATCGCCCACGGCTTGCCGTTGACGGTGGTCTCGTAGACCTTCGGGCCCTGCTTGATCTCGTAGCGCGAGAGTATCTTCTGGGTGGTGCGGAAGAGCTGCAGCACGGCCAGCAGCTCCCGCGACGGCGCCGTGTACCTCTCGATGGCCTCGTCCACGCCCGGGCCGAACATCTGCCGGAGGTAGGGGCGCGGGACCCAGCGCGGCGGGATGTAGTAGCCGTTGGGCTCGGTGCCGAACTGGGGGTAGAGCGGCAGCGCCACCTTCTCGATCTTGACCATGTAGTAGAGCGGATGCTGCCGGTCCTCGACCCAGGAGCCATCGGGGTTGGTCTTAACGAGCCCCTGCATCCGGATCTTCCCGACGCAGGAGGCCATGCAGCGGGTCTCCATGGGGACGCCCTCGGAGAGCGGGTCCGTCCCCTCGATGCGGGGGTAGCAGGCCACGCACTTCTCGCTGACGCGAGTCGTCGGGCGGTACATGGGCTTCTTGTAGGGGCACGCCTCGACGCAGGCCCGGTAGCCGCGGCAGCGCTCCTGGTCGATGAGGACGATGCCGTCCTCCGGCCGCTTGTAGATGGCCTTCCGCGGGCAGGCGGCGAGGCAGGCGGGGTAGGTACAGTGGTTGCAGAGGCGCTGGAGGTAGAAGAACCAGCTCTTGTGCTCGGGCAGGCTGGCGCCCTCGGTGCTGATGCCGAGCCGCCCGCCCTCGTAGGCGGTGGAGGTGTCTTCGTAGATGTTGGGGAAGCGCCACTCCTCGTCGGTGGGTAGGTAGCCCAGCACGCGCTGATGCCCCTCGGGGCCGTAGCGCTGCCGGGCCGCCTCGAAGAGCGTCATCCCCGTGTACTCGCCGTACGGCTTGGCGGGGCCCTGCTTGCCCGCCTCCCAGCCCATAGTCGCGCTGGCCTTCTGGTGGGCGTCGTCCAGCAGCTTGAGGGTCTTGATGTCCCAGAACTGCGGGTAGCCCCCGTAGGGCTTGGTCTCCACGTTGTTCCACCACATGGCCTCCTGGCCCTTGCCGAAGGTCCAGGTGGACTTGCACGCCATGGTGCAGGTCTGGCAGGCGATGCAGCGGTTGGTGTTGAAGACGAAGGCGAACTGCGACTTCGGATGACGCTCCTCGTACGGGTACTCCATCGTCCGGCCGAGCTGCCAGTTGTAGACCTGCGGCATGTTTCAGGCCTCCGTGGATTCGGTGGTGGTGAAGCGGGGCCGGCCCCATTGCCCGCGCACCCGCTCGATCACTGACTTGAGGTGCTGCTCGCCCCGGGCCCGGTACAGCGCATGCGCCCCTGCGAAGAACGGGTTCTTGAAGATGGCGAGGAGCTGGGCGTCAGAGGTGCCGAGGCGCACGTACTCCTCCACGAGGCACTCCGCCATGAGGTCGGGCTCCCCCTCGGGGATGCCCACCCCGACCAGCCCCATCGGGTCGTCGGGCTCGAAGTCCTTGTCCACCATGGCTCGGCCTATGCCTTCGGCGCCACGGGTGTGATGTCGCCCGCCAGGTAGCGCTTCATGAAATCGCTCTCCTTGCCCGGCGTGAAGCCGGTGGTGGCCGGAGCCCAGACCCCCTTGCCGCCCATGCCGCCGTCCTCGGCCTTGGTGACCTTGACCAAAGTCTCCTTGGGGACGGTGTTGACGCCGTGGTTGTCGCCCTCGAATCCGAACACGAAGCTCTGGTGCGCCTTCTTCTTGTGGAAGAGGCTGTCGAGCTGATGCATGGGCATGAGCCAGGAGCGCGTGATGGACTGCTGGGAGCCGTAACGGAAGGAGGACTGGTACCCAGTGCCGGCCGACAGCGCCCGCCCGTCGGGGCGGCTTTCGTGGGCCTTCACGCTGCGCTCCGTGGCGATGAAGGGCGCGTGCTTCATCATGACCACGTTGTAGGGGTAGGCCGGGTTGTACTTCGCCCGCAGCATGAGTCGCGTGACCTTGTAGAAGGCATCGTTGGGCTTCCAGCCGATGTAGGGCCGGTCCGCCGGGTTGGCGTCCACGTAGACGTAGTCGCCGTCGTTGATCCCGAGGTCCTTCGCCGCCTGCGGGTTGATGTGCAGGGTGTGCTCGCCGATGCCGGGGGAGCGCTTGTCCATGCGGTACGGGTCGCCGAACTGGTTGTTCCAGATCAGATGCCAGTCGGTCACCTGCCACTGGGAGTGCGTCGCATGCCGCGTCTTGGGGGTGAGGCAGAAGAACTTGTAGCCCCTGGCCCAGAGCGGGTTCTGGGTCGCCTTCACCTCCGCCCAGGGCAGCTTCAGGTTGCGGACGGTGCGCTCCTCCCAGCCCACGTGGTCCCGCGGGATGCCGTAGTCGTCGGGCCTGATCAGCGGGTTGGTGGAGACGATGGCGTTGGGCAGGTACGGCGTGGCCTCCGGGCCCTCCCTGTGGACGATGAAGTTCTCCCCGTACTGGATGATCTCGGGCTCGTCGTTGTAGGCCTGCAGCCGCCCCGTCGGCGTGAAGAACGGCAGCGACTCCTTGATCTGCTCCCAGAAGGGCTCGCGCGGATAGGTGCGGAAGAGGAAGAGCGCCACCCCGGGCTCGCCGTACTTGCCGGCCAGGATGTCGGAGACCTTGTAACCGCGCGCGGTGGTCGAGGAGTCCAGCAGCCGCTGGATGTAGACCTCGGTCTTGCCCTCGAGCGAGAACTTCCAGTAGTCGGCGAAGCGGCGGTCGTTGAGCAGCTCGCCCAGCTTGGCCGCCATCTGGGCCAGTATCAGCTGATCGTCCCGCGTGTCGTAGATGGGCTTGATCCCGCCCTTCCAGATCTGCAAGAAGGGGTTCGAGCAGGACCCCGTGACCTCGTAGCGCTCCATCTCCACCCACGAGTTGGCCGCCAGCACGATGTCGGCGTACTCGCAGGAGGCCGTCATCTCGATGTCGGTGGACATGATCAGCTCAACGTTCGGGTTGACGTTCTTGATCAGCTCGTAGACCCACTTGGCGTTGTTGATGAGGTTCACGTTGGTGAACCACATGACCTTGGTGGGGGTGGGCATGTGGGTCGTGCCCGTGAAGACCTTGCGGCCGTACTTGGGCGTGTTGACGATGAGCGGCTTGTCGCCGTGGGCCCAGTAGGCGACCTCCTCTTCGGAGGCGTAGCCGCGCTCGCGGATGGTCTTGCCGTCGGCCGCCGGGTCGAGGTTCGGGTTGAAGGGGTCCTCGGCGACCCACCCCTTGAAGCCCGGCCCCGTCTCCTCCGAGCCCTGGAAGAGCGCGGCCTTGTAGTTGCCGGCCCAGGTGTGGGAGCCCGAGCCCATGACGCCCACGTTCCCGGTGAGCATGAGCGGCAGGTAGGTGGCCCGGTTGACCTGGGTGGCGTGGAACCAGTGGTTGATCCCCTCGCCGATGTGGATGGCCACCGGCTTGATGGTGGCGATGTCCTTGGCCAGGCGCCGGATCAGGTCCTTCGGGGCGTGGGTGATCTCGTGGACCGTGTCGAGGTCGTAGTCCTTGAGGTGGATCTTGTAGGCCTCGAAGAGCGGCATCACCTCGACCTGCTTGCCGTCCACGGTCTTCACGGTGAAGCGCCCATCGAGGACCGGGTCGATGCCCTTCTCGGTCATCCGGTCGCCCACGTCGTCGCGCGTGAGAGCCCGGGGGGCGTTCGCCTTCGCGTCCCACACGACGAAGTCTCCCACCCTCTGCCGGTACTGGGGGGTGAGGCCATGGCGGGTCATGCTCGCGCCCTGGGAGATGTCCTGCTGCACGTAGCCCGGGAAGATGTCCTCCGGCCTGAGGCGCTTGAGCGTGTCCGTCCGCACGAGCAGGGGCAGGTCCGTGAAGCGCTTGACGTACGTGGCGTCGTACCACTTCTCGTCGATGAGGATGCGAGAGATCCCGAGCAGGAGCGCCGTGTCGGAGTTGGGCCGCACCGGGATCCAGTAGTCCGCCTTGCTGGCGGGCGGGCTGTACTCCGGCACGATGCAGACGATCTTGGCGCCGCGCTCCATCAATTCCATGAAGTAGTGGTTGTCGGCCCGCTTGTTCTCCACGAGATTCTTGCCGATCCCGATGTGGAGCTTGGCGAAGCGCAGCTCGTTGAAGTCCACATCCGAGGCCTGCAGCCCGTGGACGAAGGGTTGCCCCGGCGCCTGGTCGCCGTGCCAGGTGTAGTTGGACCAGTTCCGTCCGCCCCGGGCCTTGTCCGGCCCCACGCCGCGCACGTGGGTGTCGAGCAGCGCCAGGGTATTGGCGAAGCGGTACATGCCGTATTTCCCGATGACGCCGAGGAGCCCCATCCCGCCCCGGCACTTGAAGGTGCGGGTGCCGGCCCCGTCCCAGTGGGTGAACATCTCCTCGGGGTAGCCCTGGGCCAGGAGCCGCCTCTTGCCCTCATCCCCGCTGTAGCGCTTGGCGATGGCCATCATTCCCTTGGCCGCGTAGGTGTAGGCCTCGTCCCATGTGGCCCGGAGCAGCTCGTCCTGCCCGCGCGCGTCGAACTTGTACTTGGTCTTGATCTCTGGGGTCAACTCCGGAAATCCGTCGTCCGCCCACTGCTTCCAGCCCTTGCGGATCATCGGGTAGCGGAGCCGGTACGGCCCGTAGACGCGGCGCTGGAAGGTGAAGCCGTTGGGGCAGCCGCGCGGGTTCCAGGTGGGCGTGGCCTTGTTGCCCATGAGGTCGCCCACCTTGTGGGAGTCGTAGTTCTGCTCGCTCCGGAGGAACACGCCGTTCCGCACGAAGGCCCGCAGCCGGCACTCGTGGGTGCAGTTGGGCGAGCAGACCCAGGTGAAGGAGGAGTCGTACTTGTACTGGTCGCGGTAGACCTTCTCCCAGTCGCGCCCCGGGTAGACCTCCAGGGGATTGCCCACCTCGACCGCCGGGGCGAGGGCCGCCAGCGCCAGGGTCGGCTGGCTCCACCCCAGGACGGCACCCGCGGTGAGCCCCGTCTTCAGGAAGTCGCGCCGAGTCACGTCCATGAGTGCCTCCTTCAGGCCTGTGTCAGTGATCTGAGCTCGTACATTTCGAGGCAGCGCCCGCAGAGCCCGTGATCGGGCTCCCAGTCGGGCACGTCCAGGTGGATCGCGCGGATCAGCACATGGTCTGTCACATCCGTCCAATCGTGAGTCGGGAAGCCGCAGAGCGGGCAGGGCGCCCCAGGCTGATGGGGCTCGCGCGACCCGCGCCCTAGAGCCACCGCCAGGAGACCCGCGTGGGTCGGCCTCTCGTCCTTCCACAGCCGATCCAGCAGCCCGTCCAGCTCGAGGTCAGACAGGGCCGGGAAGCAGCGGTGGAGCGCCTCACGGTGCTCCCCTCGCCCGGCGAGCGAGCGCCTTCCGTGCCGGCTGAGCCGCCCGTCCACGCATGCCCCCCACGCGGCGCGGTACCGCTCCTGGACCAGGCGGCGGCGGTGCGGCGAGATGGCGGCGAGCGACTCGGGGTCGTGGCCGAAGGCCGCGCTCAGCAGATCGCCCACGTGAACGAGCTCGTGATCGAGGAAGCGTCCGAGGTCGTCGAGCGCGAGGAAGCGGGCCGCGCGGATCCTCACCACGGCGGCCCGGCCGGTTGCGGGGGCGACCGGGGCGGCGAGGTCGGCGCCCTCGTCCTCCGGCCTGACGGTGCGGAGGCACGTGAGGGACTCGAGCTCCGCCAATTCCCCGCGCTGCGCCGAGAGAGCCTCGGTGATGCGCCCCTCGAAGCCCACCTTCCGGAACAGCCGTCGGTGGAGCGCGGCGAACTCGCCGTCCCGGTGCTCCGGGGCCAGCTTGTAGAGGGAGTCGGCCTCGCGATGGTACTCATCGAAGAGACTCGCGTCCCCTCCCCCCTGCCGCCGCCTGAGCTCGAGATGGACGACCTCCTCCAGGAGGCGGGGATCGAGGCGCAATCGGATCAGCATGCGCGCCATTCCCTCATCGGACGGCCCCCTGGAGATCCTCGCCGCGAGCCAGATCGGCGAGGATCAGGCCCTTGAGCCTCACCTCGAGGTCGGCCCGGATGGCCGCGCCGATCCCGTGAAGGAAGCAGGTGGGCTCATCGCCGCAGCGCCTGCGGAACATGCAACGGTGGAAGAAGTCGGCTCCCTCAGTGACCTCCAGGATGTCCCTGACCGTGATCCGCTCGGCAGGAACCGCCAGGGTGTAGCCGCGCTGGCGGCCTCGGGAGGAGTTCACGAGGCCCCCGCGGACGAGCTTCTGGAGGATCTTGGCGACGAAGCTCCGGGGGAGATTCCGGGCGCTGGCGATCTCCTCGATCCCCGCCGGGCGCGCCGGCTCGTGACGGGCCAGGGCGACCATCACCGCCATCCCATAGAAGCTCTCCTGCGAGAAGAATCTCATCGGACTGAAATGATCCTGTGAGTCTTTTCGCAATCGTGGATGGGGAGGCCCGCCGAAACAATAGTGCGCGGGCCTTATTTTGATGGGCCACTCGGCTCAGGTCGACCGCTTCACTGCCCCTATCCCTTCGCCGCGCCTCCGCTGATCCAGGCCCGCTTCGCAAGCCTTGAGCCACGACGATACCCGACCTCCGGGCAGCATCACCACAGCCCATCCCGACGTCTGAGCGCTGCCGAGGTGCCGCGTGTACTTCACAAGTTCGAACAGAACGACCCCGCCGCGTCGTCGCGACAGGGCGGCGAGTGTCCTGTGCCATTGCACATCCTTCCAGAAGACCCGCCTCGTCCCAAAGGCGCACGTGAGCCGCAAGGCTTCTTCGTCCCAAGCCACCTCGGCCGCAAGCGACGTGATCACGATGACCCCAGCGAGAATCCAGACCGGGGCCACCGGTATCGCCAGCAGAAGGATCGGCTCCCGATACGCGATCGCGGCCGCGGCGCCTCCGAGGGCCAACAGCCCTCCGGCTGTGATCAGGTAGATGCCGACTGCCCGGAGACACCACTTCATCCGTGAGGCTCCCGCGGGGCCGCTTGGCGGTTCCCCCGCTCGCCGGGGGGGGCCCGGCTCCTGCGCCTTTGCGAGGCAAGGGGCGTGCCAGGGCCCGTCGCTCGCGGGGGGCACTGCAACCTCTCCGGCGGTCAATGTTTCCCAGGAGTTGGCTCGGCGAGACAAACAGCCTGCCGTGGAGAGGTGCGCACGGCTCTTCCCATGAGCGCGCCGCGCTGCACAGCCTCAGGCGGTGAACCGTCAGGATCGCCTGAGGCTGTACTCGTTCAGCTTGTAGAGCAGGGCGCGCCGGCTGATGCCGAGGAGCCGCGCCGCCTGCGTCCGGTTGTTGCCCGCTTGGGCGAGCGCCCGGCGGATGAGCTTCACCTCGGCATCGCGAGTGACACGCGCCATGGTCTCCTTGAAGCCCACGGTCGGGTTCGGCAGGGGCAGGGTCAGCTCGTCCTGGGGCTCCAGGATCTCCGGAGGGAGATCCCCAGGACCGATCATCTCCCCTTCGCCCAGAAGCACCGCCCGCTCCACGGCGTGCTCCAGCTCGCGCACGTTGCCCGGCCACGGGTAGACCACAATCGCCCGGAGCGCCTCGGCGGAGAAGCGCTTGGGCGGCCGCCCGCTCTCACGGGCGAAGCGCTGGAGGAAGTGGTCGACGAGCAGGGGGAGGTCCTCGGCCCGTTCCCGGAGCGGGGGGAGGAAGATCGGGAAAACGTTCAGGCGATAGAAGAGGTCCTCCCGGAATGTTCCCTCCCGGACGTCCCCGGCGAGGTCGTGGTTGGTGGCTGCGATGATCCGGGTGTCCACGCGGACCGTCCTGGTGCCCCCCACGCGCCGGAGCTCCCCGTCCTGGAGGACGCGGAGCAGCTTGGCCTGAAGCCCCGGGGCCAGCTCCGCCACCTCGTCCAGAAAGAGCGAGCCCCCGTGCGCCTCCTCGAAGAGGCCCTTCTTGGCGGCGATGGCGCCCGTGAAGGCCCCCCGCTCGTGGCCGAAGAGTTCGCTCTCCTGGAGGGCCTCGGGGATCGCCCCGCAGTTGATCACCACGAACGGCCCCGATTTTCGTGAGCCGTTGAAGTGAGTCGCCTTCGCCACCAGCTCCTTGCCCGTCCCGCTTTCCCCCTGGATGAGGACGGCGCCGCGGGCGACCGCGAGCTTCTCGATCTGGGTGTAGACATCCTGCATCTTCGCGCTCTTGCCAATCAGGCTCGCGAACGCGAAGCGCTCCTTCACGGCCTGCCGGAGCTGGACAACCTCCCGCCGCAGCCGCACCCGCTCGAGAGCTTTCTCCACCACCTGGAGGATCTCGCCGGCCCGGAACGGCTTGCTCACGTAGTCGTAGGCTCCCGCCCGCATGGCCTCGATCGCCGACCCGATGGTGCCGTAGGCCGTGATGAGGACCACCACGGTTTCGGGGTGCAGCTCCCGGGCCGCCTTGAGGATCTCGATCCCATCGGTGTCGGGCAGCTTCAGATCGGTGAGCACCAGATCGAACGGCCCGGCCCGCAGCTTCTCGAGGGCGGCTTCCCCCGTGCCCGCGCCCTCGATCTCAAATCCCTCGCCCCGGAGGAGCTTGGTGAGGAAGTGCACCATGTTCTCCTCGTCGTCGACGACGAGAACCCGCGCCGGGGCCTCACTCACGGCGAGCGCCTTCGGCGGCGACCGGGACCGGCGCGGCGGCCGGGAGAACGATTCGGAACGTGGTGCCGCGGCCGGGCGCCAGCTCCACCACCAGAGCGCCGTGGAGCAGCTCGATGATGCTGTGGCAGATCGCCAAGCCCAGTCCCGCCCCCTCTCCCCGCCCCTTCGTCGAGAAGAACGGCTCGAAGACCCGCCCCAAGTGTTCGCGCGGAATCCCCGGTCCGCGGTCCGAGACCGCGACCGTTACGGTCCGCTCGCCCGGCTGAAAGACGCGCCCCACGGCATGATCGCCCGTCCGCGCCTCCGCTCCGTTCCCCGCCTGAGTGGTCACCGTGATTGAGCCCCCCGCCGGGGAGGCCTGCGCCGCATTCAGAAGGATATTCACCAGAACCTGCTCAAGCAGGGACTCGTCGGCCAGCACGGGAGGAAGCCCCGGAGCCAGGTCTTTGTCGAGCCTCACGGACCCGAAGTCCCTCTGAGAGAACACGAAGAGCAGCGATTTCTCCACCACATCGTTCAGATCCAGCACGATCGCCTCCGAGGGACCCGGGCGCGCGTACTCCAGCAGGCCCCGGAGAAGCCCGCGGAGCCGCGCGATCTCTCCTGCGAGTCGCTCGGTGCGGTCCAGGCACTCGACCCGGTCCGCAGCGCTCCCCTTGCAGAGGAGCTGGAGGTCCAGCAACCCGAGGACCGAAGCCAGCGGGTTGCCGATCTCATGGATCATCCCCGCCGCCAGCCGACCGGCGGAGCCCAGCTTCTCACTCTGGACGAGTTGGGACTGAGCCCGTTTGAGTTCCTCGTAGGCCTCCCGCAGCTCACTGGCGGTCCGCTCAAGGGCCAGGTTCTGCCCGACGATGGTCCGCGAAGCGCGCCGAAAGGTCAGCGAGAGGGCCACGTAGAGCAGCGCCAGGCCGAAGAAGATGGCTCCCCACACGGAGAGACGGAGGGGCCAGACCTTCTGGTAGAAGGGGTCGATGGGGCTGTAGATTTCGTAGGCCCCGATGATGGTGCTCGTCCCCTCGAGAAAGATCGGGATGTAGACCTCCAGCAGGCGCGAATACCCCGCCTGCCGCTCGGTCAGGTGCTCACTCCCCCGCAGGTCGGAGAGCCCGACCACCGTCTCGCCCTGGAAGGCCCGCTGGAGCGGGGCGTTGTCCGGGAAGGCGCGGCCGACGATCTCTGGATTTTGCGAGTGATAGATGGTGGTCCCTGACCGGTCGTAGATCTTGATGGTCACCACCTGGGAGGTGAAGAAGTTCTCCTTGATGAGCCGGTCGAAGGCCTCGTACTCCGCCCCCGTCCTGAGCCTGACGAACTCCTCCTTCGTCGTGATGAAGCGCGCCAGGTTCTTGAAGTAGTCGAGGGAGGCCAGGGTGGCCCGCTCCAGCATCTTCTGCTCGACCAGGTAGGTCACGCCGGTGCCCAGGACGAGGGCGAACCCCACCCAGAGGCCGGCGCTCAGCAGCGAGAAATGCCGAAAGAGACGCCCATCCATCCTGTCGCTCCCGAGTATCATAATGCGGCCCGCGGCCTCAGACGCGGAGACTTCCGTCACGGGCCGGCTTCCGCACGGGTGCCGCGCGCCTGGCACATGGTGGCGCGGATCGCCACCATCCACTCCTCGCAGCGCGCGAGGTCGATGGTGGTGATCCCCGCCCCGCGCGCCGCCTTCTCGATCTCCTGCCGCGTCATCTCGCGCATGAAGCCCGCGGGGACGCGCTCGAGCCGCGCCTCGGCCTC
>JAUSJX010000019.1 GCA_030647435.1 Candidatus Rokuibacteriota bacterium | reverse complement strand
GGTCTCCCCGGTCAACCCTCGGGTGAGCGGGCTGTGGGCAGCGCGAGGGGCAGCGCGCTGAGCGCGACGGGGAGGGGGGCCCGAGCGATGGCGTGCGGCCCGCGGGATCCGCCGGGGCGGCGGGGCGGGGGCAGGGAGCGGGCAGAGGGGTGCAGCGGGGCAGCGCCGAAGGCGGGAGCGGGGCCGCGGCGAGGAACGGCTGGGGCCGCCGCCCGTGACGTGCGGGCAGCGGGCGCGGGCGAGGGGGGCCTGCCCGGCGAGGGGGGATATCCTGCACGGGGGCGATGACGCGCAGCCGGCTGCCAGGGCGGGGGCAGGCGAGGCCATCGACGGCGACCACGCGGCGCCTCAGCGTGGCCCAACGGCCCGCGCCCGGGGGGCGCGGGCGCCGCGGGGGCGGGCAGCGCCCGCAGGCGTCGTCAGGGCGGGCGCCGGGCGTCCGGAGCGGACGACCAGCGGGCGCCCGCGAGCAGGGGGGGCGAGGGCGCCGTGATACTCCACCACGGTGATCGCGGGGCGGGGGATGATGGCCGCGAGCTTTTCCATGCACTCGAGGGGGCTCGAACAGCAGATGGGAGGTGCCAGCGCGCCACACCGTTTTGAGCTCGACCAGGACGCGGCCGTCGGTGCGGCGGCGCACGCGATCCTGGGCGCCGGACGGGCGAGGTCTCGCTGAGGGGGTCGGCGGGCGCGCTATCGTCTTCCGGCTCGAGCTGGCGGCGGGTGAGCAGCCGCCCGACGCGGGCACGGACAGTGGCGAGGACCTTGAGAACATGAGCGATGAGGGCGATTGAACGTGAGAACTGTCAATCCAGAATCAGGGCCGATGCGGATAGCGTTTGACCGCGGCAGCGGCATGGCCTAGTTGTGGGGAGGCTTCTCACCCCCACACCGGGAGGATGGCATGGCCGGACGTCCGCTGCCGACCGAGCAGGAAGTGCGCGCCTGGATCCGCGAGCGCCGCAACTGGGGGCGCTGGGGCAAGGACGACCAGCGCGGCGCGATGAACCTCGTTACTCCGGAGAAGCGGGTCGCGGCGGCGCGGCTCGTGAAGACCGGCCGGAGTATCTCGCTCAGCCGGCCCTTCCCGAAGGAGCCCGGGCTCAACAACGCGCTGCCGGCGCAGCACTACATGAAGATCATTCCGCGCGGCAAGGGCGCCTACGCCGGCGACTATTACGGCATCTTCTACCACGGCGTCGCCTCGACCCACATCGACGCTCTCTGCCACACCTGGGACGACGAGGCGATGTGGAACGGGCGCGACCCGAAGAAGGAGATCACCTTCGACGGCGCGACGTTCGGCTCCATCGAGCACTGGTCCGACGGCATCATCACCCGCGGGGTTATGCTGGACGTTCCGCGCCATCGCGGCGTGCCGAGCGTGACGCAGGACGCGCCCGTCCATGGATACGAGCTGGAGGATATCCTGACGGCGCGTGGGATCAAGCTCGAGCCGGGCGACGCCGTCTGCGTCTACTCCGGCCGCGACGCCTGGCAGGCGGCCAACCCGGACAAAACGTACGGGCGTCCGTACGGCGGCGGCACCCAAGAGAGGCCGGGGCTCCACGTCTCGTGCCTGCCGTTCCTGCGCGACCACGACGTGAGCATGCTCGTCTGGGACATGCTCGACCACCTGCCGATAGGCTACGACATCCCGTGGGCCGTGCACGCCTGCCTCTTCGCCTACGGCGTGGCGCTCCTCGACAACGCGCAGCTCGAGCCGCTGGCCAAGGCCTGCATCGACGAGAAGCGCGACGAGTTCATGCTGGTGATCGCGCCGCTCATGGTCGTCGGCGGCACGGGCTCGCCGGCGAACCCCCTCGCGGTGTTCTAGGGAGACCGTCATGGCCCGCAAGCCCCCATCTGCCGGACGCAGGGGCGCCGTCCCCGAGGCGCCCGACCCGCAGCACCGCTGGGACCGGCCCATCCAGTCGCCGGGGCACATGCAGGTGGACTTCGAGGAGCGGGTGGACTTCAGGCGCCTGCACGACTACCGCCTCGCCCGCGTGCGCCGCGCGCTCGCGCGCTCAGGGCTCGGCGCGCTCCTCGTCTTCGACCAGCACAACATCCGCTACATCTCGGGCACCGTCATCGGCGAGTGGGCGCGCGACAAGCTGATCCGCTACTCGCTCCTCACCGGGCCGGGCGAGCCCTGGGTCTGGGACTTCGGTTCGGCGGCGCGGCACCACCGCCTCTACGCGCCGTGGCTCCTGCCCGACCACTGCCTGGCCGGCATGGTCGGCATGCGCGGCGCGGTGCCGCCCTCGGCCGGGCTCTTCGAGCAGGCCGCGCGCGAGATCAAGGGGATCCTCAAGCGCGAGGGCGTGGCGGACATGCCGCTCGGCATCGACGTCGTCGAGCCGCCCTTCCTCTTCGCGCTCCAGAAGGAAGGCGTCGAGGTGCGCGACTGCCAGCAGGTCATGCTCGAGGCGCGCGTCATCAAGAGCGGCGACGAGCTGGTGCTGCTCAACATGGCGGCGGCCATGGGCGACGGCGTCTACCAGGACATCTTCGAGGCGCTCAAGCCCGGCGTCCGCGAGAACGAGATCGTGGCGCTGGCGACCAAGCGGCTCTACGAGATGGGCTCGGACTGCGTGGAGGCGATCAACGCGATCTCGGGGGAGCGCTGCTCACCGCACCCGCACAACTTCACGGACCGGATGCTCCGGCCGGGCGACCAGGCCTTCTTCGACATCATCCAGTCCTTCGTCGGCTACCGGACCTGCTACTACCGGACGTTCAGCGTCGGCCGCGCGACGCCGGCCCAGCACAGCGCCTACAAGCGGGCGCGCGAGTGGATGGACAGCGCCATCGAGCTGATCAAGCCCGGCGTGTCCACCGAGCGCATCGCCAAGTGCTTCCCCAAGGCGCAGGAGATCGGCTTCGAGAGCGAGATGGCGGCCTTCGGGCTCAACTTCTGCCACGGCCTCGGCCTGGGGCTCCACGAGCGGCCGATCATCTCGCGGCTCAACTCGATGGACCATCCCATGGAGCTCGAGGCGGGCATGGTCTTCGCCGTCGAGACCTACTGCCCGGCTTCGGACGGCGTCTCGGCTGCGCGCATCGAGGAGGAAGTGATCGTGACGCCCAAGGGCGCCCAGATCATCACGCTCTTCCCCGCCGACGAGCTGCCGATCGCCAACCGCTACTAGCGCCCCCATGAACCTCCGGATGCGGCAGATCTGCCTCGTGGCCCGTCAGCTCGCGCCCGTCGTCGAGGTCTTTCGAGACGTATTCGGTCTGGAGGCGTGTCACCGCGACCCGGGCGTGGGGAAGTACGGGTTGGAGAACGCGCTCTTCCCCACCGGCAACGGCTTCCTCGAGGTGGTGGCGCCCGTGCGGGACGGCACGACAGCGGGGCGCTACCTCGAGCGGCGCGGCGGCGACGGCGGCTACATGGTCATCACTCAGTGCGCGGACCTGGCGCCGCGGCGTCGGTGGTGCGACACGCTCGGTGTCCGCGTGGCCAACGAGATCCGCTATCCCGATTACCAGGAGCTTCAGCTGCACCCGCGAGACGTCGGCGCCGCGATGCTCTCCTTCAGCCGGCAGGAGGGCGGTGAGCCGGTCGACGGCCCCTGGCACCCGGCCGCGTCGCGGAGCACGTCCGCGTTCCTGGCCGCGTCTGTTCGTTCAATGAGCGGTGCCGAGCTACAGAGCGACGATCCCGAGCGGCTCGCCCGCAGGTGGAGCGAGGTGATGGAGCTTCCGCTGTCCCGCGACGAGCGCTCGCGGCCCGTTATCGCTCTCGATGACGCGAGACTGCGCTTCGTTCCGGTCACCGACGGCCGCGGCGAAGGGCTCGCCGGGCTCGATCTGGACTGCGCCGACAAGGGCCGCCTACTCTCTCGCGCGCGCTCGAAGAATCTCGCGGCGGAGGGCGACATGGTCGTCGCGTGCGGGATGCGCTTCTATGTCGTCTGAGCGCGGGGCTGGACGACGCCGAGGGCACAGCGCCGGCCGTCGAGCGTGATCGTGGGCCCCGAGCCGTCATCGCCGAGCCAGGGCGCGATCTGCTGCATGGCCATCCTGCCGAAGCGCGCGCTGAAAGCCCCCCTGCGGACCCGGCAGAAAAGGCGCGCGCCGTCGTGCTCGAGGGCCGCCGGGTCGAGCGGCTCCCGATAGTCTCCCGCGAAATATAGCTCGACCGACCGCAGCCTTCCCTCGGCCACCCCAAGCCCCAGCCGCTGGACCACGAAGGGCGTGTCGTACGGCTCGAACCAGTTCCGCTCGCCCTGGCAGAGCGCGAGCCAGCGTCCATCGGGCGCGCGCTGGAGTGCCAACAGGAAGAAGCGCAGCGTCGCCGCGTCCACGATCTCGGTGCCGTCGTGGAAGATGCGCCCCTCGCGATCGACCCGGTAGTGATACTCGCGCATGAGAGCCGCATTGTAGGCCGTGCCGCCGGGCTGGACAACGCCGAGCCCACCATGTCTACTTCTACGACATCGCCGAGGGGCGCTTCATCCGCGTGGACGAGCGAGTGATCGCGCGGGCGCTGGCGCAGCGCGCCGCTGCTTCCTCCTGACCAACGACAAGGGGTACCAGATGAACGAGAGCGTGGGATTCATCGGGCTGGGCACCATGGGGATGCCGATGGCGTCGAACCTCGCCAAGGCCGGCGTCATGCTGGTCGTTCACGACGCCAACCCGGCCGCGGCCGCGGCCGCCGGGAAGATGGCCGGCGTCACCGTCGCCGGAAGCGCAGCGGCCGTCGCCGCGCAGTCCGCCGTGATGTTCACCTGCCTGCCCAACGACGATATCGTGCGCGGGGCCTACCTCGGCTCGGGCGGGATCGCGTCGGGCGGCAAGGAGGGTCTCGTCACCTGCGACTGCTCGACCGTCAGCCCCGAGGCGACGCTCGAGGTCTCCCGCGCGCTCGCGGCCAAGGGCATCACCCACATGGACACGCCCATGCTGGGCTCGCAGCCCCAGGCGGTCTCGGGCGAGATCTTTTTCATCGTGGGCGGCGACCAAGCCACGCTCGAGCGGATCACGCCCTACCTCGAGATCATGGGCAAGATGCACATGTACGTGGGCGGCTCGGCCATGGGCAACCGCGTGAAGCTGATCCACAACGGGCTCGCCGCCGTCACGTCCGTCGCCGTGGCCGAGGCCCTCGCCGTGTGCGTCCAGTCCGGCGTGGATCCGTACACCTTCTACGACGTGGTCCGGAATGGCGGCGGCATGGCCTTCGGCACCTACTTCGACCGCCGCGCCAAGCGCATCCTCGACGGCGAGTTCTCGCCCACCTTCATGTGCGCGCTGATGCGGAAGGACGCGGGCCTGGCGCTGGCCCTGGCCCGCGCCTCCAAGGTGCCGACCCCCATCCTGGAAGAGACCAAGCGAACGTACGACCTGGCGGTGGACGGCGGCTGGGGCAAGGAGGACTTCTCGGCCGTCACCCACGTCATCGAGAAGCGGATAGGCCGGAAGCTCTCCCGGGGTTAGCGGCGGCCTGCCGCCGCCCCTATATAGATGTAGGGGGGCTCGACCCGCCCTGGCTCAGGAAAGTTCTTGACAATCCCGATAGAGATGGGGATTATTGTCGAATGAACCCCGTAACCCGAGTACAAAGCCACACTTTTCAGCGTCACCACAAAGGAGACACGACATGTCACTGAGACTGGGCGACACCGCACCCGACTTCAACGCCGAGAGTTCCGAGGGCCGGGTCAGCTTCCACGAGTTTCTGGGGAACGGCTGGGGCGTGCTCTTCTCCCACCCGCGGGACTTCACGCCCGTGTGCACGACCGAGCTGGGGTACGTCGCGCGGCTCAAGCCCGAATTCGAGAAGCGCGGGGTCAAGGCGATCGGGCTGTCGATCGACCCCGTGGACTCTCACAAGGCCTGGCTCAAGGACATCCAGGAAACGCAGGGGCACGCGGTCAACTTCCCGATCATCGCCGACCCCGACAAGAAGGTGGCGAACCTCTACGGCATGATCCACCCCTCGCACGACGAGGTCTATACGGTGCGGACGGTGTTCGTCATCGACCCGAAGAAGAAGATCCGGCTGATGATCACGTACCCGCAGACGACCGGCCGCAACTTCGACGAGATCCTGCGGGTGATCGACTCGCTCCAGCTGACCGACGCTCACCGCGTCGCGACGCCGGTGAACTGGAAGCAAGGGGAAGACGTCATCATCGTCCCGGCCGTGACGGACGAGGAGGCCAAGGCGAAGTTCCCCAAGGGCTGGAAGACTCTCAAGCCCTATCTCCGCCTGACGCCACAGCCGAAGTGACTCAGTACTACCCCGTCGCCCTCGACCTCCGGGACCACCCCTGCCTCGTGGTGGGCGGCGGTCCCGTGGCCGAGAGCAAGGTCGGGGGGCTCCTCGATGCGGGCGCCCGCGTCACCGTCGTGAGCCCCGCGCTGACCGAGCGCCTGGCCTCGTGGGCGACGGAGGGCCGCATCGCTCACCGCCAGCGCGAGTACATTGAGTCGGATTGCGAGGGGCAGCATCTCGCCTTCTCGGCAACAGACCGCCGTGAAGTCACCGAGGCGGTGGCGGCGGACGCGCGGCGGCGGGGCGTGTGGGTGAACGCGGCCGACGATCCCGTTTACTGCGACTTCCTCCTGCCCTCGGTGCTGCGCCGCGGGCGGCTGCAGGTCGCCGTCTCGACGGGCGGCGCGAGCCCGGCGCTGGCAGCCCGCGTGCGGCGCGACCTCGAATCCTACTTCACGCCCGAGTACGAGGACCTCGTCGAGCTGGCCGCTGAGGTGCGGCGCGAGCTCCGCGCCGGCGGGCTGCGGGCGGACGCGGCTTTCTGGCGCGACGCGCTCGACGCCGATCTCAGGCGGCTTCTCGCCGAAGGGCGGCGCGCCGACGCCAAGGCGCGGCTGCTCACTCGCCTCGGGATGACCGCGTGAGGACGGGACGCGTCTGCCTCGTGGGCGCGGGACCGGGTGATCCCGGGCTGCTCACGGTGCGCGCACTCGAGCGGCTGAGAGAAGCGGAGGTCGTCGTCTACGACCGCCTCGTCAACCCCGCGATCCTCGACGAGGCGCCGCCCGAGGCGCTCCGCATCTTCGCGGGCAAGCGCGTGGGCTCTCACTGCCTGCCGCAGGCGGCGATCAACGCGCTCCTCGTCCACCATGCCGAAGCCGGCCGCTTCGTCGTCCGGCTCAAGGGCGGCGATCCCTTCGTGTTCGGTCGAGGGGGCGAGGAAGCGCTCGCGGTGTCCGAGGCGGGCATCCCCTTCGAGGTGGTGCCGGGCATCAGCTCGGCCATCGCCGTGCCGGCCTATGCCGGCATTCCCGTCACCCACCGCGGGATCGCATCCTCGTTCGCGGTGCTGACGGGCCACGAGGATCCGTCGAAGGACGGCGACGCCGTCGACTGGCCGAGGCTCGCGACGGCCGTGGACACCTTGGTGGTCTTGATGGCGGTCGGCAGTTTCCCGCGCATAGTCCGCGCGCTGCTCGCCAATGGCCGGCCTCCCGAGACGCCGGTCGCACTGATCCGCTGGGGGACGACCGAGGCGCAGGAGGTGCGGGTCGGGACGCTGGCGGATATCGTCGGGCGGGCCCGGGGTCTCGAGCCTCCGGTGGTCGCGGTGATCGGTGAAGTAGTCCGGTTGCGGGAGCGCCTCGAGTGGGCCGTCGAAGCGGCGCCGGCCGTCCACGCGCTCTAGCGCGCCGCAGCAGCCTCCATCCTGTTCAGACGCTCGACCGCCTCGTTCAGGATCAGCGAGACGTGCAGGCGCCAGTGGTAGACGTCCTGCTGCTGCTGGAGCGGCAGCTTGTGCGCGAGCATCTGGACCTCCCCGCGCAGCGCCTCGAGCGTGTTGATGCCGTCGCGCAGCTCGTTGGGCCACCGCGCCGTAGCAAGCGTGTCCTCGATGTTCCGCAGTCGCTCGTAGTAGCGCTTGAGCCACCGCTGCTTCCGCCACTCGGCGATCATCGGCGCGACCCGCAGGAGCGGTACCCAGACGGCCACGAGCGGCAGGATGAGGAGCTTGAGCAGCAGCACCCAGCGCAGCGCGTGGTAGGGCAGGTTGCGGGACAGGAAGGACTCGCCGGACGTCAGGTAGGTGTCGGCCGCCTCGTTGACCGGCACGTCGACACCCTCGAGCGTCGGGAACTTGAGCGGCGGGTCGATGAGACTGCCCGGGCTGTGCACGGCCTGGGCGACCTTGAGCACCAGCTCGACGACCCGCGGATTGATATCCTCCCGCGCGACTAGCATGGCCGACGGCGAGAGCAGTGTGACGTTTTCCGGCGGGATGTTGTCCCGGAGGTCGAGCAGGCCCTCCGGCAGCCGCAGCGGCGTGAGCCCGCGGAACTTCCGCGTGTAGGCGGCCTCGCGCCGGAAGCTCGTCAGCTGCAGGTCCTTGCGGCGCATCAGCTCCATGATGCCGGGGTCGCGATACGAGGTGACAAAGAAGGCGACGTCGAGCCCGCCGTTCATGAGCTGTCGCCGCGCCTCGGCGGAGGTGAGGTTGACGATGGCCGGCGAGTTGATGTCGTACCCCTGCTCGGCGATGATGGCCTTGGCGACGGCCTCGGTGCCGCTCCCCTTGGGCCCGACCGCCACGCTGCCCTCCCGGTAGGCGATCTTCTTGTCCTCGATCCGGATGCCGCGCCGGACGAAGATCCAGAGCGGCTCGTAGTAGATGGCGGCGAGCCCCGACACCTTGTGCTCGGAATCGCTCACGACCTGGTACGTACCCGACTGGGCGAAGGCGACATCCGCCTTGCCGTCGATGATCCGCCGGAAATTGTCGACCGAGCCCGCCGTGTTGACCAGCTCGACTCTCAGGCCCTGCGCGCGGAGCCGCTTCTGGTACTCGCGGCCGAAGCTGTCGTAGACGCCGCCCGGCTGGCCCGTCGCCAGCACGATCTTGCTTGGCGGCGGCGTGCCGCCAAGCCAGACGGCGCTCACGCCGATCAGCACGATCGTGAGAACGATTCCCACGATCCAGGCGATCGTGCGACGGCGCGTGTCCTGCGACCAGAAGCTCGGCATGGGGGCTGCTGCAGGATAGTCAGCGCGGCGGCGCAACGCAAGCCGGCCCCGATCGTGATGCCTCAGAAGTAGGTGTTACCGAACGGCGACGGTGATGCCGCACAAATGTGTGACCCACGGGCAGCCTCCCAGCGGGGACGAATGTCGGCCAATGTCCACAGCAGGTCGAGGGTGAGCTGGCTGTCGCGCGCGAGCGCGATAGGATCGAGGGCCTGACACGGCTGCGCAAGGGCCTGGCGCTGGGCCTCGGTCGGGACGCCACTGAGGAGCATCCGGTGGCAGGGGGTCCGGGGGGCATCGTACTGCGTGACGACCGTGCTGCCGACGCGGCGCGTGCTGCGGCGCGTGCGGACGAGGAGCCCGTCGCGCGGCTCGACCCAGGCCTGATCGTTCGTGCGGTACGGCCGGCCGCGGGTGACGCGGATCCCCTCGCGGCGGCACCAGGCCACGAGACACGCGGTGAGGCATTCGCCCCCATGGTCACTGTGCCACGCGCGCAGGGGGACGGGCAGGCGCTGGCGGAGGAGATGGATGCCGCTGGGGACGCGCCGGTGGTGCAGGCCCCAGACGGCTTGCAGTGCGGTCCACGTGGTGGCGAGGTCGACCGCCACGAGGGTGGCGAGGGAGACGCCGTCGGTGGACTCGCCACAATGCAAGACGAGATCGCCTTGCAGGGCATCGGGGGGCCCCCCCGCTCCACTCGCTCCAGGTGCGGAGCGGGGATCTGGGCGCGCAGGGTGCCGAGGGCGGGGGCGAGGCGCCGCGGCTGCCGGGGGCGCCGCTGCCGCAGCGGGCGCAGCAGGCGATCGAGGGTCGCCGGGCTGGCGGCGGCGAGGGCCACGCGCAGGGGCGGGGCCACCACGACGCC
>JAUSJX010000018.1 GCA_030647435.1 Candidatus Rokuibacteriota bacterium | reverse complement strand
TGGACCCGCCAAAGCTGGGACCGGTGGTATTCTCCACCGACCGGAGCTTCTTCTATATAGTAGTGCCGGCGGCAGTGCTGTTCACCTTCCTGGCCAAGAACATCGTGCGCACCCGGGTGGGCCGGGCTTTCATCGCCATCCGCGACAACGATATCTCGGCCGAGGCCATGGGCATCAACATCTTCCGCTACAAGCTGCTGGCCTTCGCGATTTCCTCCTTTTACGCGGGCGTGACCGGCGTGCTCTACACGTATTACCTCGGCATCGCCAACTACGAGCAGTTCCAGATCACGGTGTCCATCGACTACCTCGCGATGATCATCATCGGCGGGCTCGGGTCGGTGCTGGGGTCGATCTTCGGCGCCATCTTCGTGACGCTGCTGCCCATCGTGATCCGCCTGAGTATGGAGGCCTTCGGCGGCCTCTTCTTTTCTCCGGCTGCTGTGCTCAACATCATCCCCAACCTGCGGCTGATCCTGTTTGGGGCGCTTATCGTCTTTTTTCTCGTCGTCGAGCCCGAGGGGCTCAACCGGCTGTGGCGCAATGTCCGCAGCTACTTTCGTTTCTGGCCCTTCGCGTACTGACCGTACGCGGGAGAGGAGCACAACCATGAGGAAGTCTGTCGCTGTCATGATCGGGTTGCTCGTCCTGGCGGTCGCGACACTGGCGGGTCCCGGCCCCGCGGCCGCGCAGAAGGAGGTCGTGATCGGCCTTCAGTGCGACCGCACCGGCGCCACGCAGACCGTCGGTGTCAAGCTCTGCCCGGGCTACCACGACTACGTCAGGCTCGTGAACAGCAAGGGCGGGATCGAGGGCTACAAGATCAAGGCGATCGAGATCGACCACGAGTACAAGGTGCCGCAGGGCATGGAGGCGTACGAGCGCCACAAGAAGGAGGGCGCGGTGCTGATCAGCATCTACGGCACGCCGCATACCCAGGCGCTGACGCAGAAGCTGACGGAAGACCGCATCCCCGGGACGTCGCCCGGCTTCGGCACATCCGCGGCCGCCGACGGGACGAAGTACCCGTACATCTTCCCCATCGCGGCGACGTACTGGTCGCAGGGCGCCGTCGGGGTTAAGTTCGCAAAGGCGCAGCTGGGCGGCAGCCTCAAGGGCAAGAAGATCGCCTACCTCTTCTACGACAACCCGGCCGGCCGCGAGCCGCTGCCGATTCTCGAGGACCTGGCGGCCCAGGAAGGCTTCCAGCTCAAGGTCTTCGCGGTGCCGCCGCCGGGCATCGAGATGGGCGCCCAGGCGCTCGACATCGCCCAGCGCTACCGGGCCGACTTCGTCATCGCCCACCTCTTCGGCCGGTCGCCGTCGGTCTCGATCAAGGAGCTCAAGCGCGTGGGCTTCCCGCTGCGCAAGGTGGTCTCCATGGTCTGGGGCGCCTCGGAGGCCGACGTCGAGGCGGCCGGCGGGGGCGCGGTGGCGGAGGGGTACTACGGCATGCAGTTCGCGGGTGTCGGGTCCGACTATCCCGTGCTGAACGAGATCCGCGCGATGTACAAGAAGGAAGGCAAGGAGCCGCCCGCGGAGATGGCCTCGACGGTCTTCTACAACCGCGGCGTCCTGATCGCGGCAGTTCACATCGAGGCCATCCGGAACGCGTTGAAGGCCAAGCCCGGCGGCACCATCACCGGGGCGGACGTGAAGGCGGGCTTCGAGAAGATCAAGGGCTTCACGCTGGGCGGCTTGGTGCCTCCGCTCGAGATCACGGCGCTGGACCACGAGGGCGGAGGGTGGGTGCAGATCTTCCAGATCAGAGGGGGGAAGTGGATGAAGGCGACCGAGTGGGACAAGGCCTATCCGGAAGTGCTGGCCAAGCACATCAAGGAGGCGGGCGCGAAGAAGTGAGCGCCGGCGCTGCGGCCGGGGCCCAGGACACCCGGCCCCCGCCGCAGTGTTGACATCGCCATGATCACGCTCAACAACGTCGAGGTCATCTACGACAGCGTCATCCTCGTCCTCAAGGGGGTGTCGCTGACCGTGAAGGAAGCCAGCGTCACGACGCTGCTCGGCGCCAACGGCGCGGGCAAGACGACCACGTTGAAGGCCGTCTCGGGTCTGCTGCGGGCCGAGCGCGGAGAGGTGACGAAGGGATCGGTCGAGTTCGACGGCGAGCGCCTCGACCGCCTGGCGCCTCACGAGGTCGTGAAGCGCGGCGTCGTCCAGGTCTTCGAGGGGCGCCGCGTCTTCGAGCACCTGACCACCGAGGAAAACCTGGTCGCGGGCGGGCACATCCAGCGCGACGGCGCGCGCGTCAAAGAGGGCATCGAGCGCGTCTACCAGTACTTTCCGAAGCTCAAGGAGCGGCGGGCGGTGCAGTCCGGCTACCTCTCGGGCGGGGAGCAGCAGATGCTCGTCATTGGGCGGGCCCTCATGTCCAACCCGAAGGTCATCCTGCTCGACGAGCCCTCGCTGGGGCTGGCGCCGCTGCTGGTCGAGGAGATCTTCGGCATCGTCCGGCGCCTGAGCCACGAGCAGAAGCTGACCGTGCTCCTGGTGGAGCAGAACGCCAACCTGGCGCTCGAGGTCGCCGAGCACGGCTACGTCATGGAGAACGGGCGCATCGTGCTCGACGGTCCCGCGGCCGCGCTCCGCGACAACGCCGACATCAAGGAGTTCTACCTGGGGCTCACCGAGGTGGGCGCCCGGAAGTCGTACCGGGACGTGAAGCACTACAAGCGCCGCAAACGCTGGCTGAGCTAGCCCAATCCCTCACCGAGGAGGCATGCCGATGCGACTGATGAGCCGAGCCGTCCTGATGGCCGTGGTTGCCGTGACCTTCGCAGCCTGCGCCTCGGCGCCGCCCGGGCCGACGCTGTACCAGCGGCTGGGCGGGCGCGAGGCGATCAAGGGAGTCGTGGACGATTTCGTCGCCAACGTCGTGGCCGACCCGCGCGTGAACAGCCGCTTCAAAGGGCTGCAGCCCGCGGCGGTCGCGAAGCTCCAGACCAACCTCGCCGACCAGATCTGCGACGCGACCGGCGGGCCCTGCGCCTATCTCGGGCGCGACATGAAGGCGACCCACGCCGGTATGCGCATCACCGATGCCGAGTGGAGCGCGACCGTGGAGGACCTGGTCAAGTCGCTCAACAAGTTCAAGGTCGGCGCCAAGGAGCAGCAGGAGCTCCTGGCGATCCTCGGGCCCATGAAGAAGGACATCGTCGGGCAGTGACGGGAGGCTCCACGCGCGGCATGAGTGTGCACGCATTCACCGTCTACGACATGATCGCGCGCGGCGCGTCGGTGCACGGCGACGCGCCCGCCGTCATCCACGGCGACCGTCCCCTGTCGTTTAGAGAGTTCAAGGGACGTGTGGACGACCTGGCGGCAGGCCTGGCGGCCCTGGGCATCGGCAAGGGCGAGCGCATATGCGTGCTGGCGCAGAACGATGCCGCGTACCTCGAGCTGTACGGCGCCTGCGCGCGCCAGGGCATCATCGCCTATCCCATCAACTGGCGCTTGACCGAGCAGGAAGTGGAGCGCGTGATGGAGCGCGCGGCGCCGCAGATGATGGTGGCCGATGCCTCCACGCTCAGCGTCGTGGCGGCGTGGCCGCAGCGCTTCAAGACCGTGCCGCACTGGTATCAGTTCGGTGAATCCGCGGGGCCCGGTTTCACGCCTTTTGACTCACTGTATGGCGACTCGCTGTACGGGTTCTCAGGTGGAGCCGAAGCGGCCGAGGTGTCGCCCGCCGACCCGTTTGCCGTCATCTCCACCGCGGCGGTCGACATGATCCCGCGCGGCGCCGTGCTGACCCACGCCAATGTCGTCGCCGCCAACCTGACCGCCATGGCCTGCCTCGGCTTGACCCCGGCGGATCACTACCTCTTAGCACTCCCCCTGTTCCACATCACCGCTCTCGGCATGGCCATGGCCCACATGCACGCCGGCGCCGCCAGCGTGCTGGTGCCGCGCTTCGACGCGGAGGAAGCGGTGCGGCTCATCGACCGCCACCGCGTCACCCACGTCTCGGATTATCCTCCCGTGCTGCAGAGCCTGCTGGACGCCGCCGGGAAGCTGGGAAGCCGGCTGCCGAGCTTGAAGCACGTCTCCGGCTTGGACTCACCCCAGACCATCCAGCGCCTGCACGAGGGCACCGGGGCGCAGTTCTGGACGGGCTTCGGCCAATCGGAGACGAGCGGTTTCGTCAGCCTCCAGCGCGTGTCGGAGCAGCCCGGCGCCGCCGGCAAGCCGGCGCCCCTGTGCCGGATCAAGCTGGTGGACGACGACGACCGCGAGGTGCCGGTGGGCACGCCGGGCGAGATTACCGTCCGCGGCCCGCTCGTGTTCCAGGGCTACTTCGCCCAGCCCGACGTGACGGCGTACACCTTCCGCAACGGCTGGCACCACACCGGCGACGTGGGGCGCTTCGATACCGACGGCTACCTCCACTACGTCAGGCGCAAGCCCGAGAAGGAGCTGATCAAGCCCGGCGGGGAGAACGTGTACCCCGCGGAGGTCGAGACGGTCATTATGGAAATGGACGGAGTGAGCGGTGTGTGCGTGTACGGCATCCCCGACGCCAAATGGGGTGAAGCGATCAAGGCCGTCGTCGAGGTGAAGAGCGCGGGCCGCTACACCGCCCAGCAGGTCAGCGACTTCGTGGCGTCGAAGATCGCCCGCTTCAAGCGTCCCCACGTGGTGGTGTTCGCCGATGCCCTCGCGCGGTCGGCCGAAGGCGGCGTGGACCGGGAAGCCGTCAAGGCGAAGTGGGGCAGCGGCGCATGAAGATCTTCAACGAGCAGCACGAAATGTTCCGCCAGGCGGTGCGCTCCTTCGTCGAGAAGGAGGTCGAGCCGTATGTCAACGAGTGGGAGGAGGCCGGACAGATCCCCAAGTCGATCTGGCCGCGCATGGGCGCCTTGGGCTTCCTCGGCGTCGAGTACGACGAGAAGTACGGCGGCGGCGGCGCCGACTTCCTCACCACGGCCGTGCTCTGCGAGGAAGCGGCGCGCTCCCGCTGCGCCGCCTTTGCCATGGCGCTCGGCGTACACACCGACATGGCCTCGCCCCACCTGTACTGGACGGGCAGCGAAGCGCTCAAGGAGAGACACCTGCCGGGCATTTGCCGGGGCGACAAGCTCACCGCCATCGCGGTGACCGAGCCCGGCGGTGGCTCCGACGTGGCCGCCATCCGGACGCGCGCCGTCAGGGACGGCGGCCACTACGTGCTGAACGGCTCCAAGATGTTCATCACCAACGGCGTGATGGCCGACATCTTCTTCGTCGCGGCGCGTATCGAGAGCGGAGACCGCGAGAAGCGCGACTCCCAAGGGAAGAGGCATCGGGGCATTTCCATGTTCCTGGTCGAGCGGAGCACGCCGGGATTCACCGTGAGCCGCAAGCTCGACAAGATGGGCAACCGCGCCTCGGACACCGCCGAGCTTGCCTTCCAGGACATGCGCGTGCCGGCCGAGAACCTGCTGGGGCGGGAGGGTGTGGGCTTCTACGAGGTCATGCGGGTTTTCCAGCGGGAGCGGCTGGTGGCCGGGCTCCACGCCGTGGCCGGCTGCGCGCGCGCGCTCGAGGACACCATCGCATACGTGAAGCAGCGCCACGCCTTCGACGGCCCGCTGTCGGGCAAGCAGGTCGTGCGCCACAAGCTGGCCGACCTGGCGACCCTCATCGAGGCGGCCCGCTGGCTGACCTACGCCGCCTGCCTCAAGTTCCAGGGCGGTGAGGAGGCGGTCAAGGAGATCTCCATGGTGAAGCTCTTCGCCGGGGAGATGGCCCAGAAGGTCGCGTACGACTGCGTCCAGCTCCACGGCGGCTACGGCTACATGCGCGAGTACCCGATCGAGCGCTTCTTCCGCGACATCCGCCTTTTGACCATCGGCGGCGGCACCTCCGAGATCATGAAGGAGATCATCGCCAAGCAGATGGAGCTGTGAGGGCGGCCCTCTCCCGGGCGGGGAGGGGGGATCCATGATCGACCTGGTCGCCATCGGGCACGTGACCTTCGACGAGACGCCGTCGGGCGTCAGGCCCGGCGGCTCGGCCTACTACGCGGCGCTGACTGCCCGGCGGCTCGGCCTCAGCGTCGGCCTCCTGACCTCCATCTCTCCCGACTACCCGCTCGACGTCTTTCCCGAGGGGATCCACGTCACGACGGTGGCGTCACCTCAGACGACGCGCTACCGGCTCGGCCAATCCAGGGGCGCGCGCACCCTCACCCTCCTCTCCCGCGCGGCCGATCTCGAGATGGAGCACCTCCCCGCGGCGTGGCGGGGAGCGCCGCTGGCCGTGCTGTGCCCCGTGGCGGGCGAGGTGGACCCGGCGCTGGCCGGCGCTTTCGAGGACGCGGCCGTCGCCGTGCTGCCGCAGGGCTGGTTGCGCAAGCGCGGCCGCGGCGGCCGGATGGGCCCGCAGCCGTGGGAGGACGCCGACGACGTGCTGCCGCGCACCCAGCTCCTGGTCCTCAGCGAAGAGGATCTGCCCGGAGGCGACGCGGGCGCCGTCGCGTGGCTCCAGCAGGTGCCGCTGGGCGCCATCACGCGCGGGAAGCGCGGGGCGACGCTCTACGTCAACGGCGATTCCTACCACGTCGAGGCCGACGCCGCGAAGGAGATCGACCCGACGGGCGCGGGCGACGTCTTCGCGAGCACGCTCCTGATCGAGTACCAGCGCCTCGGAGATGCGTGGGAGGCGGCGACCGCAGCGGCGTGCGCGGGAGCGGCCTCGGTCGAAGCCGAGGGACCCGCGGCCATCCTCGACCGGCCCGGCCTCGACGCGCGGCTCGCGGCCTACCGGCGCCACCGCGGCGCTTGAGGCTTGCCCGCTTCGCGCGGCGCGACTACACTGGGCCCCGAGGTCCCCAAACCAGGAGGCACGACATGAAGATCTTTCTCGACAGCGCGAACGTCGCCGAGCTCAAGGAAGGCGTGGCGATGGGGCTCGTGGACGGCTGCACGACGAACCCGTCGCTCATCGCCAAGGAGAAGCGCCCCTTCCGCCCGCTGGTCGAGGAGATCTGCTCCGTCGTTCCCGGCGACGTCAGCCTG
>JAUSJX010000017.1 GCA_030647435.1 Candidatus Rokuibacteriota bacterium | reverse complement strand
GAAGGAGAGGGCGCTCCGGGCCGCGGCGTCCGGCGCCGACCGGCTTGGTCGCGATCCTGGTCCTGACGGCGGTTGAGCTCGAGGCTCGGGCCCTGGCCCGGGCGCTCTCCCTGCCGTTGCTGCCGTCCTTGTCGTTCCCCGCGTTCGGCCGTGGGACTCTCCGCGTGGCTCCCGTCGGTCTCCGTGCCGGTCTCCTCGGCTCCCGCTGGACGGCTCTCGTCTCGGCTTCAGACCGCCCGCTGGTCGTCTCGGCGGGCGTCTGCGGAGGGCTCGACCCCGCCCTCCGCGTGGGCGACCTCGTGCTGCCCGACGCGGTCATCAACGACGCGGGGCTGCGGCTGCCCGTTACCGGGAGCCACGAACAGAGGGCCGCTGCCGCATCGGGTGCCCACGCGCGAGCCGGCGTCATGGCGACGGCGAGCCGGGCCGTGGCGACGCCGGAGGCCAAGGCGGCGCTTCGCGCCGCGACGGGCGCCGTGGCCGTGGACATGGAGTCGGCGGCCATCCTCGAGGCGGCGGCCGCACGCGGCTGCTTCTCCCTCGTGGTGCGCGCCGTGTCGGACGACGCGCGCGAGACGCTGCCCGACGAGCTGATGCGGCTCATGGGCGCCGACGGGCGCATCCGATGCGGCGGCGTCCTCGCCCTGGCGCACCCGCGCGTCCTGCGCCGCGCGCTCCAGCTCCGGCGCTCGACGCGTCGGGCGCTGGCGAGCGTGGCGGGCTCGCTCGCCCGGCTGGCGGCCTAGACGGCCCGCGCCATGGACGCGCTCGTCACGGGCGGCACCGGGTTCGTCGGCGCCAACCTCGTCCGGGAGCTCTTGGCCGACGGCCGGACGGTGCGCGTGCTGGCGCGCAAGGGCAGCGATCGCAGGGCGCTCGAGGGCTGCGCGGTTGAGATCGCCGAGGGCGATCTCCTCGACGCGGATTCGCTCCGGGCGGCGGTCAAGGGCGCGCGGCGGGTCTACCACGTCGCCGCCGACTACCGGCTCTGGGCGCGGGACCCGCGCGAGCTCTACCGCGCCAACGTGGACGGCACCCGCCACATCCTGACGGCCGCCGCCGAGGCGGGCGCCGAGCGCATCGTCTACACCTCGACCGTCGGCGCGCTGGGCATCCCGAAGGACGGGACGCCGGGAGACGAGACGAGCCCCGTGGGGCTCGAGGACATGGTCGGGCCCTACAAGGCCTCCAAGTTCCTTGCCGAGCGCGTCGCCGACGAGCTCGCGGCGCGCGGGGCGCCGATCATCATCGTCAACCCCTCGACGCCGATCGGCTCCTGGGACGTCAAGCCCACGCCGACGGGGCAGATGGTCGTGGATTTTCTCAAGGGCAAGATGGTGGGCTCGCTCGACACGGGGCTCAACATCGTCCACGTGCGGGACGTCGCCCGCGGCCACATCCTGGCCGCCGAACGCGGCAGGGTCGGCCAAAAGTACGTGCTCGGCCACCGCAACATGTCCCTCATCGAGATTTTCCTGGCGCTCGCCGGGATCACGGGTCTCCGCGCGCCCCGGTTCCGGGTGCCGTACGGCGTGGCGTGGATGGCCGCCCTCTGCATGGAGGGCGCGGCCCGCGTCACCGGCGGGACACCCCAGGTGCCGCTGAACGCCGTGCGGATGGCGCGAAAGCGCATGTACTTCAGCGCCGAGAAGGCCGTCCGCGAGCTCGGCCTGCCGCAGAGGCCCGCCGAAGACGCGCTGCGGGACGCCGTCGCCTGGTTCGTCGAGCGGGGTCACGCCCCCCGACCTGCAGGGCTTCGCGCGGTATGAATCCCGCCAGGTTCGTTTCGAGACTGACGCGCAAGAGCCGCTCCAACTTTTTCTACGCCTTCATCTGCCTGCCGAGGCCCCAGCGCGAGGCCCTCTACGCGGTCTACGCCTTCTGCCGCATCGTCGACGACGCGGTGGACGTCGGGCAGGACCGCGCGGCCCAGCGAAAGGAGCTCGAGCGCTGGCGCGCGGAGATCGCGCAGGTCTTCGGGGGCTCGCCGGAGCACCCGGCGGCCCAGCGGCTGCAGGAAGCCGTGAAGATCTTTGCGATCCCGCGCGCGGCGCTCGAAGAGATCATCGCGGGCGTCGAGATGGACCTCGAGCGCTCCACGTACAAGACGTTCGACGAGCTCTACCCGTACTGCTACCGCGTCGCCTCCGCCGTCGGGCTCTGCTGCATCGAGATCTTCGGCTACACGGACGTGCGGGCGCGCGAGTACGCGGTCAACCTCGGCGTCGCGCTCCAGCTGACCAACATCATGCGCGACGTCCAGCCCGACGCCCTGGCCGGGCGCGTCTACCTGCCCCAGGAGGACCTTGAGCGCTTCGGCGTCACCGCCGACGACCTGGCGGCGGGGCGCTACACCCCCGACTTCGTCAGGCTCATGGAGCACGAGGCCCGGCGCGCGCGCGCCTACTACGAGGGCGCGTGGGCTGCGCTGCCGCGCGCCGACCAGCACACCCTCTTCGCCGCGGAGATCATGGGGCGGACCTACTTCGCGCTTCTCGAAACGATCGAGCGCCGCCGATTCCGCGTCTTTGGCGGGCGCGTGAGCGTGCCCACGCCCAGGAAGCTCGGCATCGCGCTCCGCTGCTGGGTCCAGTCGAGGTGGGGCCGGTCGAGGCGGGGAAAGAAGCGCACGTGAAAGCCGCGGTCTACGCCGGGCCCGGCAGACTCCAGCTCCGAGACTGGCCCGAGCCGCGGATCGGGCCGGGGGAAATGCTGGTCCGTGTGAACGGCTGCGGGCTCTGCGGCTCCGACATCCTGAAGGTCACGAGCCCGGCGACGAAGGCTCCCGCCGTGTTCGGCCACGAGGTGGTCGGCGGGGTCGTCGAAGTCGGCGCCGGCGTGACGAGGTTCAGCCCCGGCGTGCGGGTCGTCGTCGCCCACCACGTGCCCTGCTTCGCCTGCCACTACTGCCGGCGCGGCAGTCCGTCCATGTGTCGCCACTTCAAGCTGAGCAACCTCGACCCGGGCGGCTTTGCCGAGCTCTGCCGTGTGCCCGCGCCCAACGTCGCGCACGCCGCCTTCGCGCTGCCGGACTCGATGAGCGACGAGACGGCGTCCTTCACCGAGCCGCTGGCCTGCTGCCTGCGCGCCGTCAAGCGCTCCGGGGCGGCGCCGGGCGACACGGTGATGGTCGTGGGCCTGGGCTCGATCGGGTGTCTGCTGGCCCGGGTCTTTTCGCTCGCCGGCGCCGCCGTCTTCGGCGCCGACCTCGTCGCCGGCAGGCGGGCGCTCGGCCGCCGCGCCGGCGCCCGCGTCCCCGACGAGGACGCCGAGCTCGATGCGGCGCTCCGACAGGCCACGGACGGGCGTGGCGTCGACATCGTGATGCTGACGGCCGGGGGCGCGGCGCTCCTGCCATGGGCTTCGGCCCGTGTTCGCGACGGCGGCCAGCTCCACTATTTCGCTGGTGGGGCGGGCAAGAGCCTGCCGCTGTCCCTGGCCGATCTCTACCACCGCGAGCTGACAATCTCGGCGACCTATTCGTCCTCGCCCGTCGAGCTCAGGGAGGCATTCGATCTCCTCAGCCAGGGGACGGTGAACGTGGACGGGCTCATCACCCACAGGCTGCCGCTCGGTCAGCTCGCGCGCGGTGTCGAGCTCATGCAGCGCCAGGAAGCCGTGAAGGTCTACATAACGCCATGACAACCCCGAGCGTTGTCTGCGGACTGGGGGAGTACGGGGGCCATTTCTGGGCCCCCGTTCCCGGATGAAGGCTCAAGTCTTTTACGGGCCCGGCGATCTCCGCTTCGAGGAGATGCCCGTGCCGGAGCCGGGGCCGGGCGAGATCGTCATGAGGATCGAGGCCGCGCTGACCTGCGGCACAGACGTCAAGGTGCTGCGCCGCGGTCATCCCGTGATGATCCCGCACGTGCCGACCGTGTTCGGCCACGAGTTCGCCGGCACCGTCGCGCGCGCGGGACGCGGGGTAAGCGACTTTCGTGAAGGGGATCGTGTCGTCGCCGCCAACTCGGCGCCCTGCGGCGCCTGTCGCTGCTGCCGGGCGGGGCGCCAGAACCTCTGTGAGGATCTCCTCTTCGTCAATGGCGGCTACGGGGAATACATCGCGCTCCCGCCGCGGCTCGTCGCCTCCAATGTGGTCCGACTGGGCCCGTCGCTGCCCGCGCGCCGCGCGGCCTTCGCCGAGCCGCTGGCCTGCGCGCTCCTGGGGATCGAGCGCGGCCGGGTCGAGAAGGGCATGACGGTGGCGGTGATCGGCCACGGGCCGCTCGGCTGTCTTCTCGCCCTCGTGGCGGCCCAGCGGGGCGCGCGGGCGCTCCTCGTCGGCAAGCCCGGGTGGCGTCTCGACCGGGTCAGGGGCCTCGGGATCGCCGAGTGCCTCGACGCCGGCCAGTCGCCGAGCCTCGCGGCTCTCCTGCGCGACGTCACGGGCGGCCGCGGCGTGGACGTGGCCGTGGACGCCACGGGCCGGCCCGAGGTCTGGGAGCAGGCCGTGGCTGCTGCCGGCCGGGGAGGGACCGTGGTATTCTTTGGCGGCTGCGCTCCGGGCACCACCGTGGCCGTGGACACCCGGCGCGTGCACTACGAAGAACTGGCGCTGGTCGGGGCATTCCACCACACGCCGGCCTTGATCAGGCAGGCGGTGGCGCTGCTGGAGTCGGAGGCCGTGGTGCCCGACGGGCTCCTGACCCACACCATGGGCCTGGCGGACGTGCGGGAGGCCCTCGGCCTCATGGAGCGGGGCCGGGCGCTCAAGGTGCTGATCGAGCCGTACACAGCCTGAGGAGACTATGGCGACCATTCCGCTTCAGGAAATCGTGCTGGCCGGTCCCCGCGGCTTCTGCGCCGGCGTGGATCGGGCCATCGACATCGTCGAGCTGGCCCTGCAGGTGTGTCCGCCGCCCATCTACGTGAGGAAGGAGATCGTCCACAACCGCCACGTGGTGGAGGCGCTCCGGGCCAAGGGGGCGCACTTCGTGGGCGAGCTGGACGAGGGGCCCGACAACATCAACGACAAGCACGACATCCGGGCGGAGTGGCTCGACGGGGCGAGCCGGGTCGGGGTCACCGCGGGCGCCTCGACGCCTGAATTCCTGGTGAGCGAAGTCGTGGAGGCGCTCGGCCGGAGGCAGTCCGTCGCGGTGCAGGAGGTCCACGTGGTGGAAGAGGACGTGCGGTTCGGGTTGCCGCGGGAGCTCGAGGAAGTCGCGAAGGCGGCCGGGAAGACGTTGCCGCCGCGCAGCGGCGTGAGCGTCAGCGAGGAGTAGGCCATGCGTCTCGTGACGTTCCGGCGCGGGCGCGGGCAGGCCAAGGTCGGGGCCGTGTGGCACGACGCCGTCCTCGATCTCGGCGGGCTCGCCAGCGCATAGGAGCG